>NZ_JBFOCL010000014.1:0-74461 GCF_040907785.1 Aeromonas sp. s8 | reverse complement strand
AAATTTGGTGAGGTGTCCGAGTGGCTGAAGGAGCACGCCTGGAAAGTGTGTATACGGCAACGTATCGAGGGTTCGAATCCCTCCCTCACCGCCAAATCTAAAAAAACCGACCTCAGGGTCGGTTTTTTGCTTTCCGGCAAACACCTATGTCGACAAGTGAGCCAGAGCCACGCAGTGGCAGATCATCCACGCTCTCATCCCCCGGTTTGCAAAGCCCTGATGGAACATCACAGCTTTTCATATTGCCAGCACCCGCCCCCTAGCTTGCTTTTGTGATTGCCCCACCCGACAAGCGTTACTTCCTGTCACAACAGGAGCAACAAGATGATTGCAATGCCATCTTATGGCCGCAACACGCCTTCTTTTATGGACGTTACCCAGCGCCCATTAATTGCTCAGCGATTGGATTTCATTTTGAAAAACTGATACTTAAGTAGCTACACTAGCCATTATCAACATGCAGGAACGTGTAAAAGATGAGCTTGATTGGCTTGGTACTGGCGTTGATCGCCATCCTTGGCGGCAACATGATCGAGGGTGGTCATCCCAGTGCACTGCTCGATCTGCCCGCATTTCTTATCGTGATAGGTGGCACCATAGGTGCTGCGCTGACCCAGTTCCCCTTCTCCGTTGTCGGCAGCACCATGAGGCGTTTCAAATGGCTGCTCTCCCCCCTCAAACTCGACCTGCTGGAGCAGGCACAGTTGCTGGAGACCCTGGCAGGCAATGCTCGCCGCAGCGGCATGCTGGCGCTGGAAGGGATGATCGAGGAGATCAAGGATCCCTTCCTGAAGAAAGGGGTGCAGATGATGGTCGATGGCTACGAGAAGAACAAAATCCACGAGGTGCTGGAGAACGAGATCGAATTTGAACAGGAAGATCTCGAACAGACGGTCAAATTCTATGAAGCCATGGGCGGCTACTGCCCGACCATGGGGATCGTCGGAGCGGTATTTGGCCTGATCCACGCCATGGGTCTGCTGGATGCCCCCGACAAGCTGGGCGGCGCCATCGCGGTGGCCTTTATCGCCACCATCTACGGGGTATCCGCAGCCAACCTGATCTTCTTGCCGTTCGGCAACCGCTACAAAGGCTTTGCCCACCAGATCCGCCACTACAAGGAGATGACCCTGACCGGCATTCTCTGCATCGTGGATGGCGAATCCCAGGCACGCCTGCAAGTTACCCTCGAACCTTATCTGGGAGGTCACGGTGGCCAAAAAGAAAAAGGCTGAAGCACCGGAGAACCATGAACGCTGGCTGGTATCCTATGCCGACTTCATGACCCTGCTGTTCGCCCTGTTTGTGGTGCTCTACTCCTTTGCCATGGCCAAACAGTCCGAAACCCGGGTGCTTATCCAGGGCTTTATCGAGTCGCTGGGTAAAATCGGCCTCATCTCCCCGCCTGCCGGCTCCCCCTTGATGCAGGGGGGCACAGGGATTCTCGAGCCAGAATCAAAAACTACGCCGAGCAGCCCGAAAGAGGAGACTGTGCTGGAGAAAGATGCCCCCATGGCGGCATCGGACCCCTTCAACGAGACCATAGGTGCCTCAGAAAAACCGAGCGCCACCGAAGCCTGGCCCCACAAGACCCAGGAGCAGGAGTGGGTGCAGGTGACCAAGCAGAAGCTGGAGCAGCAGCTAAAGGCCCAGATTGAATCGAAGGATCTGGAGGTCGAGCAGCTTGGCAGTCAGCTGGTGATCCGCATCGGCGAGAAGGCGCTGTTTCCCGCCGATTCGGCGTTCCTGCAGCCCCAGTTCATCCCGCTGGTCAACAAGATCGCCGGCATTTTGGCCAACATCCCGGGGCAGGTAGTGGTCACCGGTCATACCGACAACTCCCAAGCGCCGGTGGAGCTCTATCGCAACAACTGGGAGCTCTCGGTGCTGCGAGCCTCCTCCATCGTGCAGACCATGCTGACCAATCCCCAGCTGGATGCCAGACGAGTCATCGCTCAGGGTGTTGCCGACACCCAACCCCGCTTTGCCAATGACACCCCCGAACATCGCCAGGCGAACCGCCGGGTCGATATCACCCTCTCTCAAGGCAAGGCAGCAGAAGAGTCACTGCAACTGCTCAAGCCCTGATCCCCCCGCTCCCGCTTCGCGCGGGAGCCTCTTTTGAAAAAAACAAATAACTCAATAATATCAACACCATAAGATCTTAATGATAATGATTGCCATTTGTTGTCAAGTGGTCAGGCCTCTGCAATAATGCCGCCCCTCAGGCTTAAATAAAAACAATTATCATTATGAACAAACTGCTTCAGGCATGGCCGGCACTCCTGTGTGCCTCCGCTGGCGCGGCCGATCTTCTCCCTGTGGAGAAGGCGCGCAGCGACGACACCATCATTGTCACCGGGCAACGGGTACAACAGAAACTCTCCGATGTCTCCGGCTCCATCACCGTCATCACTCAGGAAGAGCTGGACCGTCAGGTCGCCAGCGAGCTGACCCATGTGTTTCGCAAGATCCCCGGTGTCTCGGTCACCGGCTCTGCCGGGCGACCGCAAAACATCAGCGTGCGCGGCATCGGTGGCAACCGCATCCTGCTGATCAAGGATGGGGTGCGCGTCAGCGACGGCTTTGGCGCCGACAACATCAATGACAAGGTGGGTCGCTTCAACTTCGACCTTGATGACATCAAGCAGATTGAGGTGGCCAAGGGGGCCGGCTCCTCCCTGCATGGCTCTGATGCCATCGGCGGCACCGTGGTGATGAATACCAAGCAGCCGGAAGATTATCTGCAACAGCAAGATAGCTATCTGGCGGCCAAAACCCTCTACGGTGGCGACAGCAACAAGAAGAAGCTCAGCATGACCGGCGCGGTGCGGGCACTGGAGAGCGAACATCTGTTGCGCCTCTCCGGCTGGCGTGGCAACGAAACCGCCAACTTTGAAGAGAACCGCATTCCGGCTGATTTGGATGGCATGAGTGCCTCCACCAGCAGCCGCCTCCCCCTCAATGCCCATCACGCTCTGCGGCTGGAGCTGGACTACTACGAGGATCACGCCAAACGCCAGATGGGGCCCAAAGCGGTGCCCCAACCCGATGGCAGCTGGGACGTGGTCGGTTTTCAGGAAGATGGCGATCAGCGCACCCAGGGCGGCAAGTTCAGCTGGGAAGCCAGCGATCTGGGCATGGTCGATACCCTCAACTGGAGCCTGTTTGGCAACCAGTCACGCAACGAAGCCAACCAGCGCCAGCTGCTGCGCAACGATGCCCTGAGCGGCTATCCCAGATATCGCAGCCAGCGCACCCTCTCCACGTTCGAGGAACTGCGCCTTGGCAGCGAGCTGGAGTTGCAGAGCAAGCTGAGCACCGGCTCGCTGGATCACACCTTCAGCTACGGTGTGGAGCTGGAGCAGGCCAACCATGAGCGACCGGTCAGCAATCTGACCCTGGAAGATGGCATCACCACCCAGGGACAGAAAGCCCCCTTCAGCAAGGCCGAGACCCGCCGCGATGGCATCTGGCTGAGCGATGTGATCGATCTGGGCAACTGGCAGTTTACCCCGACCCTGCGCTTTGACCGCCAGCGCCTGCGCGCACCGGACAGCAATCTGGCCGAGAACCACAGCGATCACATCTCCC
The DNA here is from genome assembly GCF_040907785.1 of Aeromonas sp. s8. Taxonomy (NCBI): domain Bacteria; kingdom Pseudomonadati; phylum Pseudomonadota; class Gammaproteobacteria; order Aeromonadales; family Aeromonadaceae; genus Aeromonas; species Aeromonas sp. s8. The sequence goes on along the minus strand of NZ_JBFOCL010000014.1, from coordinate 70,867 downwards.
CCAGTGTGGCGGCCAGTTACCGCTTCAACGAAACATGGCGCAGCTGGCTCAGCTATGCCAACGGCTTCCGCGCCCCCGCTTACGATCAGGTTTACGGCAACATTCCCCACTACTTTGCCATGCCGCCATTCGAGATCATTGCCAACCCCAACCTCAAGGAGGAGACCAGCCACAGTCTGGAGTGGGGAGTGAATGGCCAAAGCGACAACTGGAGCGTCAAACCGGCCGTTTTCTACAACCGCTACTACAACTTCATCGACTGGCGCCAGACCGGTTTTCGCCTCGATGACGGTGTCTTCCTGCGCCAATATCGCAACGTTGCCAAAGCAGAAACCTGGGGCGCCGAGCTGGCCGCCAGCCTCTGGCTGAGCGACGAGTGGGAGCTTTCGACCAATCTGGCCTGGATGGATGGCAAGGATCACCGCGGTGAGCCGCTGCGCACCCAGACACCGCTGGAAGGCAACACCACCCTGCGCTGGCAACAGCTCGACTGGGGGGTTGAGCTCAGTGGCAACTATGCCGCCGCCATGACCAAGGTGCCACAGTGCGCCAATGCGCAGACTGGCTACAACGGTGCCTGCCAGAGCAGCGCAGGCTGGTTCAGCCTGGACCTCACCGGCGACTGGCAGATCACCGAGGCGCTCAAGGTCAATGCCACCATCGGCAACCTGCTCGATACCCGCTATGTCCGCTATCAGGATGTGGCCGGACTCCCGGCTGGCAGCGACACCTCCCTCTACAGCCAGAGCGGCCGCTACCTGTCAGCCAGCCTCAGCTACCGTTTCGTGGGGATGTGATGACGCATCATGCAATCATGGCGGCCCTGTTGGCCGCCCCGTTGGCGTGGGCGCAAGAGGCCCTGCCACCGCCGATCCCGTCCCAGCCACACCTGATTTCAGGCAATCCCGTACGCCAGGATCCCTACTTCTGGTTGCGGGACGAGAGCCGCAGCAACCCGGCCATTCTCGCCCTGCTCAAGCAGCAAAATCGCTGGAGCGAGCAGCAGCTCGCCGCGCAGCAGCCGCTGGAAGCAACCTTGCGCGCCGAGTTTGCCCGTCATCCGGCGGGGGAATCTGTGCCAGAGAACTGGCTTGTCCGCGGCGATCAGGCATGGCTGCTGCGCCCGGATGGCTCACTCTGGCAACGCCACGGGGGCAAGGTGCAGCAACGGCTTCCCGCCAGAGCGGGTGAGGGCTATTACGAAGCGGGCGGCTGGGCCCTGAGCCCGGATAACCGCACACTGGCCATCGCCGAAGACAGGCGCGGCGATCTCGACTATCAGGTCACCCTGCTCGATCTCCAAAGCGGCAAGGCGCTGGCCAGTTTGGCACAGCGCAGCGCTGATCTCGCCTGGTCACAAGATGGTCGCACCCTCTACACCATCGCCAACGAGCGCGATACCCTGCGCCCCTGGCAGCTGCGCGGCTGGCAGGATGGCCAGGAGCAGACTCTCTATGAGGAGCAGGATCCCGCCTGGCTGCTCAGCCTCTATCGCACCACGGATGGCCAACATCTGGTGTTGCAGGGCAACAACCACGACAGCTCGGAGCAGTACCTGCTCGACTCGGGCAAGCCGCAGCAGATAAAACCCCGCCAGCGCGGGGTGGAATACTATCTGGACAGTCAATCCGGCTGGGTGATCAAGAGCAACCGGGAGGGGGCATTTGCCCTCTACTCAGCCAACACGCCACTCGGTGAGTGGCAGCGCCTCTGGCCCAGCGCCGGGGAGGATCTCGGCGATCCCGAGAAGTGGCGACTGTTTGATCGCCATCTGGTGGTGCAGTTTCGCCAGCAGGGGGAGGATTGGCTCGCCCTGCTCGATCGCAACGGCCATGAACGCCAGCGCCTGCCGCTGGCCAGTGGCGCCGGTACCGGCTGGCTGCAAGGAAAACATGACCCGGCCAGCGACCGCATTCTGGTGCGCAGTCAGGGCTTGAGTCAGCCCCCCGGCCAGCGCTGGCTGGATTTAAACAGCGGCCAGTGGATCAACGACCAGCACACCGCAGGCAATAAAGCATTGCCCTATCAGAGCGAGCGGCGCTGGATCACCTCTGCCGATGGCACCCGGGTACCTGTCTCGCTGGTGTGGCGCAAGGATCTGGCCCCTCGCGCTGTACTGCTCTATGGCTATGGCGCCTATGGCACGCCGATGCGCCCCTACTACCAGAAAGAGCTGTTGAGCCTGCTGGATCGGGGCTTTGTCTACGCCATCGCCCATGTGCGCGGCGGCGGCATGCTGGGGGAGCAGTGGACCCGCGACGGGCGGGGCATCCACAAGCAGAACGGCATCAGCGACTTTATCGCAGCCGGTCACGCCCTGCGCCACTGGTCGCCCGACTCTGCTCCCCTGCCCCTGTTTGCCATGGGGGGCAGCGCGGGGGGCACCCTGGTTGCTGCGGCCCTCAACCAGCAACCGACACTCTTTAGCGGCGCCGTGTTGCAGGTTCCCTTCGTCGATATGCTCGGCACCATGAGCGATCCTGCCCTCCCCTTGACCCGTCAGGAGTACCAAGAGTGGGGCAATCCGGCCAAGCCCGCAGAGTATCAGGCGATGCGTCGCATCAGCCCCTACGACAACCTGCAGCGCGCCCCCTACCCGCCCCTGCTGGTCACTACCGCCCTGCACGACAGCCAGGTGCCCTACTGGGAGCCGGTCAAGTGGCTGGCCCGCCTGCGGGAGCACAGCACGGGCCCCGGCCCCTACCTGCTGCTGACCGAACTGGAGGGAGGCCACCGCGCCGGTGGTGGCGATCGGGCTCGTGAATTTGCCTTCTTGTTGCATCTGGCGGGGATCAATCAATGACCCTGCCGCTGATTGGGAGTACCACTATGAAACCCCTGTTGCCCGCCCTCTTGCTGGGGCTGGCTGGCTTTTCCACTCAGGCCGCCGAACTGCGTTTTGTCGAACAGGACGCCCCGGCCGATACCCGCCTCTGGCTCGAACAGCAGCTCGGCGTCACCCTGAGTGATGCCCCGGCCTATCAGCGCCAAGGCAAGCTGGGCCACTATCTGCATTATCGCCAGCAGCTCAATGGCGCACCGATCGCTGGCCTGATGGCCGCCGTCAGTCTCGATGAGCAGGGTCGCCCGTGGCGCCTTTATCACAATACCCGGCTGATGCAGGCACAGGCGGCGCCATGTGATGAAGCAAGCCGCGCCGGGGTGGATGCCTATACCGCCACGCTGGATGGTACGGTGTGGAAATTCGCTGGCAGTGACGAGGCCCAGCCGTGGTACTGGCAGGATGGCGACACACTGACTGCGGCCTGGCGCCTGCTGGCGGTGGAAAGCCAGCCGGGCAACAGCAAAAGCAGCCACTGGCAACTGTTTGTCACCTGCGATGGCAGCGCCCTGCTGGGGCGCACGCTGCAAGAGGCCAACAGCCGTGCCGAAGCGGCACCGCTGGCAGGGGAAACGGCCACGGTGCAGGCCCGCATCTTTGCCCTCGACCCACGCACCCAGTTGCAAGATGGCAATTTGCTGTGGCGCCACGATCTGGTGCTGGACAACGGGGCCTATCGCACCGTGCCGCTCAGGGTACAAAAGGTGGATGACACCTACCAGCTAAATGGCCCACGCGCCCGGGTCGTGGATGGCACGGCGCCGGAAACTGCCCCCTTTAGCAGCCCTGATGCCGATGGCTTCCAGCTGGATCACCAGCAGCCCGCCTTCCTCGATATCAATGGCTACTACCATCTGGATCTGGCCCAGCGCCATGTGGAATCCCTTGGCTACCCGACACTGATGGGCGGCCCCCTGGCCATCGATACCGATGCCGGGGAGCAGGACAACTCCCTCTATGACCCCTTCCTGCGCCGGTTGGAAATTGGCCGGATAGGGGTACCCGATGCGGAAGATCCCATGGTGATCTGGCACGAGTTTGGCCATGCGGTGCAGCACCATATCCTGCCCGACATGGGAGAAGAGGGTGACTGGGGCGCCATCGGCGAGGGCTTTAGCGACTATCTGGCCGCCAGCTGGCGCCAGCGTAGTCCAGAGGCTCGCCAGTTCGAGCCTTTCATGGTCTTCAACTGGGATGCCAGGATCAGCGGCCGGACGCCCCGTCAGCTCGATGATCTGCGGGCGCGCTATCATCCGGGCTTCCTCTATCCGGCTCACCTCACCATCAACGGCAGCAACGGCGACCAGCTGTGGGGCACCCCGCTCTTCACCGCGCTGCGCCAGGCCGTTGAACAATATGGCGAGGTAGCCCGTGACGAGTTCGATACCCTGCTGATTGAATCCCACTTCGGCCTCGGCCCGCAGGTGCGGATGCCCCAGCTGGCGCGGGTCACCGTGGATACCGCCAACCGCCTCTATCCGGATCGCAGTTATGGCAAGCTGCTGGAGCAGGCCTTCCGCCACCACGCCCTGCTGCCCACGCCCATCGCGGCCCGCCTTGCCGATGACAGCTACCTGTTGCCCGGGGAGAAAAAGAGCCTCGCCATCGAATTGACCAACCAGAGCGGCCGCCCCCTGACCGTGGCTGACGCCAGCTTGCTCCCGACCAAGGGGCTCATGGGTGACGATCACTGGCAGGGAGAGCTCAACGCCGATGGCACCGCCCGCTGGCCCCTGCCGCTGGAAGCGGCGAGCAACTTGACCTGTGGCGAGGCAGTCACCTTGCCGCTGCAGTTCCAGCTCACCCTGCCCAGCCCCACCGAGCGCCAGACCCGCCTTGACCTGCAACTGCCGATCGGTGAACCGCTCTGGCAGCGGGCCATCGGCCAGGGTGGCCAGATCAAGGATGCGGTGAGCGATGAGCGGCACGGCCTGTCCCGCTTCACTCTCGCCCTGCCCGAGAGCAAGGCCCGCATCGACAGCGGATTCGTGGTCGCCCTCGATCTGGAGCACAGCAAGCTGGAGCAGCTGGAGATCTGGCTCACCTCCCCTTACGGTACCCGGATCAGCCTGTGGAACAAGGGTTACGCCAGCCATACCCGGCTCAAGGGGGAGTTCCCCCGTGAACTGGTACCGTTCGAATCACTCGATAAGCTTCACGGCGAACCGCTCTCTGGCCGCTGGCTACTGGAGATCAACGACACCAGCGCCGGTGACACCGGTCAGTTACGCAGCTGGCGGGTCGCCCAGCAAGTCGGCGCCCGCTGTGACAAGGATGAAGCCCTGCCCAACACCGGCATCATTCCCCTTGAGCAGGATGAAGGGGGTGGCGGCACGACTTCCCCCCTGCTGCTGTTGCTGGCCCTCTGGCCCCGCCTCTGGCGCCGGAGCACCCCGCGCCGTTGAATCCTGCACCACGGGGGTTACCGCCCCCGTGTACCTGTGACCGAATCAAGGAATGTGAAGTGAAACCATCCGTACTGGTTATTGCAACCCTCTCAGCCCTGCTCAGCGCCTGTGGCGGCGGGGAAGATAACGCACCACTGGCGATCCCGGACTACCGGGTCGATGTCGCTCTGCCGACCGCCGGTACCCTGTGCGCCGATCTGGATCAGAACTGGCAATGTGATCCTGCCGACCCTGCCGTCAGCGGCGAAGGAGTTGTGGCCCTGGTCAGCCGTTCGGCCAACATCGTCAACTCGCCCCTGCTGTTCGTACCGAGGAGCGGAGGCCTGCTGCTGGCACATCCGGCCGCCAAAGGGGATCCACAACGGCTACAACCGACCCTGCTCAGCACCCTGTGGCAGAGCCGCATTGCCGAAGGGGTGGCCGCCGATCGCGCACTGTCACTGCTGCTGGCCGATCTCGCGCCGCTGCAACCGGGCAGCGACCGAGCAGCCCTCGCAGGTCTCGGCCAGTTTGATCAGGCGCTACAGCAGGTGGCGATCAGCTTGCAGCAACAGGCCCGCACACGCCTTGCCACCGCCAAGGAGACCCAGTTGCTCACCACCAGCTATCGCGCCATCAGCCTGATGCTGGCGCAATTGGCTCAGGAGTGGCAGCGCAACGGCCAGTTTGCCGAAGAGACCCAAAGCGAGCTACTGACCCTGCTGGTGCAACAGCAGCCACGCAACCTGCTGACCGTCACCGGCGTCACCACCTTCAGCGATGGCAACGACCCGCTGCTGGAACAGGAACCCGATGACTATCCGGGACAAGATGCCAGCTGGAATCGCACTCGTCCCCAGCTTGCCTATCGCAAACTCGATGATCGCGGTCAGGTGCTCCCCGACAACGCGCCGAGCTGGCAGTGCGTCAAGGATCTCAATACCGGTCTGGTGTGGGAGGTCAAATCGGACGATCCCTTGAGCCCGGCCTGGAAAAGCAGACCCTTTGCCTATGAGGATGAGCAGTTCAAGGCGACCGCAGGCGAGCAGCAAGCGGCCTACCAGCATATTCATAAGAGGATCGAACAGCTCACCGCCGAAGGAGATCTGGCGGCCCTCGCCCGGGCACAGGCGCTGACCACCATGCTGACCACCCGCGCGTATCAGCAGTGGCTAAATGGCGAGCAGCGCTGCGGCATCAGCCAGTGGCGGCTGCCCACCATGGGTGAACTGATGTCACTGATGCACTACGGTAGCCTGGCCAAGGACCCGCTGGGTCAGCGCATCATCGTGGATACCCGTTACTTCCCGGATATCGCCCCCTCGGAAGATGACACCTACCATGGCTACTACTGGAGCGCCACCAGCAACACAGCTCAGCGCTTCTCCGGTGGCCCCATCAGCAAACGCACAGTCCTGCTCCTGGGAGAAGATGCGGGCACCACCTATCCCGCGCTGGTGCAGCAAGATACCTATATCGAGCTGATGCAAGTACGACTGGTCGCCACTCCCCAATAATCCGAGGAATATCATGAGCCTTTATCGCTTTTCGTTCGCCATGCTGGCACTGCTGGCCCCCCTGGCCCACGGTGCTGCCATTTGTGATGACACCATGGATCGCACCGCCCCCTCTGCCCGTTTTCTTGACCATGGCAACGGCACCGTCACGGATCAACACACCGGCCTCACCTGGATGCGATGCAAACTGGGGCAGACATGGAGTGGCAGCAGTTGCCTGGGTGAACCGACCGTTTACTACTGGCAGCAGGGGCTGCAAGTGGCGGAGCGGATCCGCAGTGACAGCAGCCATGCTCTCTATCACTTCGGCGGTATCAGCCAGTGGCGCCTGCCCGACATCAAGGAGCTGGCGACCCTGGTCGAGCACGCCTGCTACAAGCCCTCTCTCAATGAAGCCATTTTCCCGCGTGCCATGGCGGGGGGCGGTAAAGAGGTCAATGAGGGCTATGTCTATCTGATGAGCAGCACGGTAACCTCCGCCAATGGTCAGCGGGCGTATCTGGATATCACCTCGGGAGACATCGGTCTTCGCTCCATTGGCGCCTACCCGGATCAGGTCTTGTTGGTCGCCAATAAACCCTGACCGCCCCACGCTCGAAACCGGAACGCGATGACAGGAGAGGCTTGAAAGCCTCTCTTTTTATTGCTCTTGCCGCCCCCCTACCTCACCCGCCATCACGCTCTTCTCCCGCCTGTGCCCCCTGCCCGCGATACCGACCTGATCCGGCTTCGCCCGCGGCATTTACCCCTTTCAGGTGATGACGAGGAGCAGCTCTCTGCGCTTTCCAGGCCTTTCTCGCCCGCCATAACCAACAAAAAAGTGCGCTTCTTAACAAAATTTAATTACCGGTTAACCGATTAATAATTAACCCGTAAAAATGACATGTAAATCAGTGCGAAAGTGTCATAATGCGTAACATTATTGTTAAGTCGCTTGATTAATTTGGTTAGGAAAAACCTCTATGTTTGCTGATATTTCTGCTCAACATTGGGCTTTTGCCATTTATGTCATCGGTGCCATCACCATCTGTCTGGTGATGATAGGCCTCGCTGCCCTGCTGGGAGGTCGTGCCTACGGCCGCACCAAGAACAAGCCATTTGAATCTGGTGTCGACTCGGTCGGCAGTGCCCGCCTGCGTTTTTCCGCCAAGTTCTATCTGGTCGCCATGTTCTTCGTCATCTTCGACGTCGAGGCGCTCTACCTGTTTGCCTGGTCTGTCTCCGTGCGGGAGAGCGGCTGGGTCGGCTTTATTGAAGCCACCATTTTCATCGGACTGCTGCTTATCGGCCTGATCTACCTCTGGCGCATCGGCGCACTGGACTGGTCACCGCGCAAACCGCAGCTGAACAACAAAAACAGTGATTGAACCACAGACCCTTTCCTTGAGGTTGCACCATGAAGTACACCCTGACCCGGATTGACCCGGATGCACCCGTTGAGCGCTACCCCCAGGAGCAGCGCCAGACCGTCGATGACCCACTGGCGCAAGAAGCGACGCGCGGCATCATGATGGGCCGCCTCGAGGAGGTGCTGCAAGACACAGTCAACTGGGGCCGCAAAAACTCCCTCTGGCCTTACAACTTCGGCATCTCCTGCTGCTACGTGGAGATGTGTACCGCCTTCACCTCCCCCCACGATGTGGCCCGCTTCGGCGCCGAAGTTATCCGTGCCTCGCCCCGTCAGGCCGATTTCATGGTGATTGCAGGGACCCCCTTCATCAAGATGGCGCCAGTTATCCAGCGCCTGTATGAACAGCTGCTCGAACCCAAGTGGGTGATCTCCATGGGGGCCTGTGCTAACTCCGGCGGCATGTATGACATCTATTCAGTGGTGCAGGGGGTGGACAAGTTCCTGCCGGTCGACGTCTACATTCCGGGTTGCCCGCCCCGTCCCGAAGCCTTTTTGCAAGCCCTGATGCTGCTGCAGGACTCCATCGGCAAAGAGCGCCGCCCCCTCTCCTGGGTGGTGGGCGATCAGGGGATCTACCGTCCCCAGATGCAGGCCGAAAAAGAGCGCAAGCGCGGCGAACGGATCAATGTGACCAACCTGCGCACGCCGGATGAGATCTGACCATGAAACTGACTCGTGATTTTCCCAGCAATTACGCCATGGCCCAGTGGCAGCCCAGCGACCACAAGGATGCCAAAGTCATTGGCGAACTGTTTGCCCACTTCGGGGCCGAGCACTTCACCGTGCAGACCACGCGCACCGGCGTGCCGGTGGTCTGGCTTCCCCGCGAACTGCTGCAGGATGTGATGGGCTTTTTGCGCAAGGTGCCCTCCCCGTTTGTGATGCTGTTTGATCTCAGCGCCACCGATGAGCGGCTGCGCAGCCATCGCGACGGTCTGCCCCAGAGCGATTTCACCGTCTTCTATCACCTCATCTCCATCGACCGTAACGCCGATGTGATGTTGAAAGTGGCGTTGGCCGAAAGTGACCTGCATCTGCCCACCATCACCAACCACTTCCCCAATGCCAACTGGTACGAGCGGGAAGTATGGGATCTGATGGGCATCACCTTCGATGGCCACCCCCATCTGACCCGCATCATGATGCCCAAGAGCTGGCAGGGTCACCCGCTGCGCAAGGATTACCCGGCGCGCGCTACCGAATTCGATCCCTTCATGCTCGATGCCGCCAAACAGGACATGGAGCAGGAGAACCTGCTGTTCAAACCGGAAGAGTGGGGACTGGCCCGCGGCAACGAGAACGAGGACTACATGTTCCTCAACCTCGGCCCCAACCACCCCTCTGCTCACGGCGCCTTCCGCTTGGTGTTGCAGCTCGATGGCGAGGAGATCCGCAACTGCGTGCCCGACATCGGCTACCACCATCGTGGTGCAGAGAAGATGGGCGAGCGCCAGTCCTGGCACAGTTACATCCCCTATACCGACCGGGTCGAGTATCTGGGCGGGGTGATGAACAACCTCCCCTATGTGCTGGCGGTCGAGAAGCTGGCCGGCATCAAGGTGCCGCAGCGGGTCGACATGATCCGGGTGATGATGGCGGAGCTGTTCCGCATCCAGAGCCACCTCTTGTTCCTCGGGACCTATATCCAGGACGTGGGGGCCATGACCCCGGTCTTCTTCACCTTCACCGACCGGCAGAAGATCTACACCATCATCGAAGCGATCACCGGTGCCCGCATGCACCCGGCCTGGTTCCGTATCGGCGGTGTGGCCCACGACTTGCCGAAGGGATGGCAACGGCTGGTGCAGGACAACCTGTTGAGCTGGTTGCCCAAGCGCTTGATGGATTACGAAAAAGCGGCGATGCGCAACAGCATTCTGCGCGGTCGCACCATAGGCGTCTCGGCCTACACCACCGAGCAGGCGTTGTCCTGGGGCACCACGGGGGCCGGATTGCGCGCCACCGGCCTCAACTTCGACATACGCAAGTGGCGCCCCTACTCCGGTTACGATCAGTTCGATTTTGAAGTGCCGGTCGGCAGCAATGGCGATGCCTACGACAGAGCCACCGTGCGGATCGAGGAGATCCGCCAGAGCATGTCGATCATCGAGCAGTGCATGAAGAACATGCCGGAGGGCCCCTTCAAGGCAGATCACCCCCTCACCACCCCGCCGCCCAAAGAGCGCACCCTGCAGCACATCGAGACCCTGATCAACCACTTCCTGCAAGTGTCTTGGGGCCCGGTGATGCCCGCTGCCGAGTCGTTCCAGATGATTGAGGCGACCAAGGGGGTCAACAGTTACTACCTGACCAGTGACGGCTCCACCATGAGCTACCGGACCCGGATCCGCACCCCGAGCTTTGCTCACCTGCAGCAGATCCCCTCGGTGATCAAGGGCAGCATGGTGTCGGACCTCATCGTCTATCTGGGCAGTATCGATTTTGTTATGTCGGATGTGGACCGTTAAGTGATCCGCCCTCCCGGCCATGGCCGGGAATCGGGATCGCCGGACGAGCAGTAAAAGGACAAGCCACCAAAGGTCAAGTCATGAGCCAGCAATGTCAGTGTCACAATAATCAGACCCCACAGGGGCAAGGGGCATGCAGCAGCAAACAGGACGACTTCGTTCTGAGCCAGGCTGAACGCGATGCCATCGAACACGAGAAACACCACTACGAAGATCCCCGCGCCGCCAGCATCGAAGCGCTCAAGATCGTGCAACAGGCCAGAGGCTGGGTTCCCGACGGCGCCATTCACGCCATCGCGGCCGAGCTCGGCATTCCCGCCAGCGACGTGGAGGGGGTCGCCACCTTCTACAGCCAGATCTTCCGCCAGCCGGTGGGGCGTCACATCATCCGCGTCTGCGACAGCATGGTCTGCTACATCAATGGCCATGAAGATCTGCTGGCCGGTCTCAAGGAGGTGATGAACCTCGGCCCCGGTCAAACTACCCCGGATGGCCGCTTCACCCTGCTGCCGGTCTGCTGCCTTGGCAACTGCGACAAGGGGCCAGCCATCATGATCGATGACGACACCTATGGCGGCCTCGATCCGGTGACCTTGCTGAAAACCCTGGAGGCTTACCCATGAGCCTGACGCAAAACAAGATCCTCGCCTCTCTTGGCACCGCCAATCGCACCCCGCGAGCCCCCGAGACCCACCCGCTCACCTGGCGGCTGCGGGATGACGGCCAGCCGGTGTGGCTGGAGGAGTATCAGGCCAAACAGGGCTATGAAGCCGCCCGCAAGGCGCTCGGCCAGATGAGCCCGGACGAGATTGTCAGTACCGTCAAGGATGCCGGTCTCAAGGGGCGTGGCGGCGCGGGCTTCCCCACGGGTGTGAAGTGGGGGCTGATGCCCAAAGACGAGAGCATGAACATCCGTTACCTGCTCTGCAACGCCGACGAGATGGAGCCCAACACCTGGAAAGACCGCCTGCTGATGGAGCAACTGCCCCATCTGCTGATCGAGGGGATGATCATCAGTGCCCGGGCGCTCAAGGCCTATCGCGGCTATATCTTCCTGCGCGGCGAGTATGTGGATGCTGCCATCCACCTGCGCCGTGCGGTGGAAGAGGCCAAGGCCGCCGGTCTGCTGGGCAAGAACATTCTGGGATCCGGTTTTGACTTCGAGCTGTTCGTCCACACCGGTGCCGGCCGCTACATCTGTGGTGAAGAGACGGCGTTGATCAATTCGCTGGAAGGGCGCCGTGCCAACCCGCGCGCCAAACCCCCCTTCCCCGCCGTTTCCGGCGTCTGGGGCAAACCCACCTGCGTCAACAACGTCGAGACCCTCTGCAACGTCCCCGCCATTATCGGCAACGGAGTCGCCTGGTATCACGGGCTGGCGCTGCCGGGCTCGGAAGATCACGGCACCAAGCTGATGGGCTTCTCCGGCAAGGTGAACAACCCCGGGGTCTGGGAGCTGCCCTTTGGCATCACCGCCCGCGAGCTGTTTGAAAATTACGCCGGCGGGATGAAGAGCGGCTATCGCCTGAAAGCGTGGCAACCGGGCGGCGCGGGAACCGGCTTCCTGCTGCCGGAGCACCTCGATGCCCAGATGTATACCGCCGGTATCGGCAAGGTCGGCACCCGAATGGGGACTGGCCTCGCCATGGCGGTGGATGACTCCATCAGCATGGTCTCCCTGCTGCGCAACATGGAGGAGTTCTTCGCCCGCGAGTCGTGTGGCTGGTGCACGCCCTGTCGCGATGGCCTGCCCTGGAGCGTCAAGCTGCTGCGGGCACTGGAGCGTAGCGAAGGGCAATCCGGCGATCTGGCGACTCTGGAGCAACTCTGCGGTTTCCTTGGCCCGGGCAAGACCTTCTGCGCCCACGCACCGGGCGCCGTCGAGCCGCTGGCCAGCGCCATCAAATATTTCCGCTCCGAATTCGAGGCCGGGATCAAAGGCAGCGGTGATAACCGCAAGCCGGTCAAAGGGATCCAGCCCAATCTGCTGGGCGAGCGCTGGTAACGACACCACAGATTTCACAAAACAGGTTTCAGGGAAGTTGTATGGCAACCATTTATGTAGACGGCAAAGAGTACGAGGTAGACGGAGCAGATAACCTGCTGCAAGCCTGTCTGTCGCTGGGTCTGGACGTCCCCTATTTCTGCTGGCATCCGGCGCTGGGTAGCGTTGGCGCCTGCCGCCAGTGTGCGGTCAAACAGTATCAGAATGCCGATGACAAACGCGGTCGTCTGGTCATGTCCTGCATGACCCCGGCCACCGATGGCAGCTACATCGCCATCGAGGATGAAGAGGCTAAAGAATTTCGCAAGAGCGTGGTGGAGTGGCTGATGACCAACCACCCCCACGACTGCCCGGTGTGTGAAGAGGGCGGCGCCTGCCACCTGCAGGACATGACGGTAATGACCGGCCACAACAGCCGTCGCTACCGCTTTACCAAGCGCACCCACCAGAATCAGGAGCTGGGCCCCTTCATCGGTCACGAGATGAACCGCTGCATCGCCTGCTACCGCTGCGTCCGTTACTACAAGGATTATGCCGGTGGCGAGGATCTCGGGGTCTACGGTGCCCACGACAACGTCTATTTCGGGCGGGTCGAGGATGGCACCCTGGAGAGCGAATTTTCCGGCAACCTGGTGGAGGTCTGCCCCACCGGCGTATTCACCGACAAGACCCACTCCGAACGTTACAACCGCAAGTGGGACATGCAATTTGCCCCCAGCATCTGCCAGCAATGCTCCGTGGGCTGCAACATCAGTCCGGGTGAGCGTTATGGCGAGCTGCGCCGCATCGAAAACCGCTTCCACGGCAGCGTCAACCACTACTTCCTCTGTGACCGTGGCCGCTTTGGCTATGGCTACGTCAATCTGGCGGACCGCCCGCGCCAACCGCTGCTCAAAGATGGCAACGACCAGCTGACCATCACAGTCGATGGCGCCCTCAACCGAGCCGCCGATGCGCTGCGCACGGCCCGCGGCCTCATCGGCATCGGCTCGCCCCGCGCCTCGCTGGAGAGCAACTTTGCCCTGCGCGAGCTGGTGGGTGAAAACAACTTCTACGCAGGCGTCGAGCAGGCCGAGTGGGCCTGTCAGCTGAAGATGCTGCAGATCCTGCAACAGGGCGGCGTGCCGACTCCGAGCCTGCGGGACATGGAAGAGGCTGACGCCATTCTGCTGCTCGGCGAAGATGTCACCATGAGCGCCGCCCGTATCGCGTTGGCGCTGCGTCAAGCCGTCAAGGGCAAGGCTCGCGAGCTGGCCCGCAAGATGAAGGTGGATCTGTGGCAAGTCGCCGCCGTACAGACCCTGGGTCAGAACGAACGCTACCCGCTGCTCATCACCAGCCTCGACACCACCCGTCTGGACGATGTGGCGGCCGACAAGCTGCACGCCCCCTATGCCGATCAGGCGCGCCTTGGCTTTGCCATCGCCAACCTGCTCGACCCGAGTGCACCGGCCGTGGCCGATCTCGGCCCCGAGCTGCAGGCACAAACGACTCGCTGGGCCGAGCTGCTCGGCAACGCCAGGAAGCCGCTCATCATTGCAGGCTCCACTGCCCGCGAGGTGGCGCTGCTTGAGGCGGCCAGCAACATTGCCCGCGCCCTGAAAGGCCGTGGACAGGAAGCCAGCATCGCGCTGGTTGGCCAGGAGGCCAACTCGCTGGGGCTGGCCATGCTGGGCGCTCAAACCTTGTCAGACAAGCCGCTCGAAGCCGCCCTTGCGCGTATCGAGTCAGAAGAGGGGTTGGCGCTGGTCACTCTGGAGAACGATCTCTACCGCCGCGCGCCACGCAACCGGGTGGATGCTGCGCTGGCACGGCTGCAGCACCTGCTGGTCATCGACCATCAGGCAACCCCGACCGCCAACAAGGCTGATCTGGTGCTGCCAGCGGCCAGTTTTGCCGAAGCCGATGGCACCTTGGTCAATATGGAAGGGCGCGCCCAGCGCTTCTTCCAGGTCTATGCACCCGCCTTTTACAACGCCGATATTCAGGTGCGTGAAGGGTGGCGCTGGCTGGCAGCGCTGCAAGGGGCGATAGAACGCAAGCCGCTGCGCTGGCAGAACTTCGACCAGGTCAACCATGACTGCGCCACCAGCCATCCGCTGCTCGCTACCATGCTGGAAGCGGCGCCCAACGCAGGCTTGCGGATCCGTGGCATGCGGCTGGCCCGTGAGCCACACCGCTACAGTGGTCGCACCTCCATGCTGGCGGATCAGAACGTCAGTGAACCGCGGGTAGCGCAAGATCCCGACTCCCCCTTCAACTTCTCCATGGAAGGGTATGCCGGAGCCCGTCAGCCGCTGCCGCAAGTACCGTTCGCCTGGGCGCCGGGCTGGAACTCTCCCTCCGCCTGGAACAAGTTCCAGGATGAAGTGGGTGGCAAACTGCGTGCTGGTGATCCGGGTCGCCGTCTGCTGGAAGCAACAGACCCGCAGGCAGAAGGCAAGGAGCTGCTCGGCTGGTTCACCACCATCCCCGCCCCCTTCAAGGCCGCAGAGGCGCTGCAAGTGGTCAATTATGCCCAGCTGTTTGGCGGCGAGGAGCTCTCTGCTCGCAGCCCGGTCATTCAGGCCCGGATGAACGAACCCGAGCTGGTGCTCAATCCCCTTGATGCGCAGCGTCTGGCCCTCCACGGGGGCAGTCAGGTCTCCTTCTCCTGGGGCGGTAGCCACTGGCAACTGCGTCTGCGGCTTAGCGAGCAGCTGAGCGCCGGTCTGGTGGGGCTCCCCCTTGGGGTGAACGGCCTGCCGACGGCCCTGCAACAAGCCTCAATCACTAACCTGCAGGAGGTGATCGCATGAGCGAGTCGCTGATCGATCTGTTGCTGGAGGTGGGCAAGGCACTGATCGTGCTGGTGGGGATCGTGGGGGCTGGCGCCTTCATGAGCTTCATCGAGCGCCGTCTGCTGGCCCTGTGGCAGGATCGCTACGGCCCCAACCGGGTGGGGCCGTTTGGTCTGCTCCAGCTGGCCGCCGACATGATCAAGATGTTCTTCAAGGAAGACTGGATCCCGCCGTTCGCTGATCGGCGGATCTTTATCCTGGCCCCCATCATCGCCTTCACTGCCTTTATTCTGGCGTTTGCGGTGGTGCCCATCACCCCCACCTGGGGCGTGGCGGATCTCAATGTGGGGCTGCTCTACATCCTGGCCATCGCGGGGCTGGCGGTCTATGCGGTGCTGTTCGCCGGCTGGTCGAGCAACAACAAATACTCATTGCTCGGCAGCTTGCGCGCCTCGGCCCAGACCCTCTCCTACGAGGTGTTTCTCGGGCTATCCCTGATGGGGATTGTGATCCAGACCGGCAGTTTCAACCTGCGGGATATCGTCGAGGCACAGGCAGACTTGTGGAACGTGGTGCCCCAGATCCTGGGCTTTGTCACCTTCCTGTTTGCCGGTGTCGCCGTCACTCACCGTCACCCGTTTGACCAGCCAGAAGCCGAGCAGGAGCTCGCCGACGGCTATCACATCGAGTATGCGGGGATGAAGTGGGGTCTCTTCTTCGTGGGCGAATATATCGGCATCGTGCTGATCTCCTCGCTCATCGTGACCCTCTTCTTCGGTGGCTGGCACGGCCCCTGGCTGCCCCCCTTCATCTGGTTTGCCCTGAAGACCGCCTGTTTCATGGTGTTCTTCATCCTGCTGCGGGCCTCCCTGCCTCGCCCGCGCTTTGACCAGGTGATGTCGTTTGGCTGGAAAGTCTGCTTGCCGCTGACCCTGATCAATATGCTGGTCACCGCGGCAGTTGTACTGATAAGTACGCAGTGAGGCACTCAATATGAAAATTGTTAGCATTATTCAGGGTGTCGGCACCCAGTTACGCAGTCTGGCAATGGTCTTCTCCCATGCCTGGCGGCCCCGTGAAACCCTCAACTATCCGGAGCAGGCAGTCTATGCCGCCCCCCGCTACCGCGGTCGCATCGTGCTGACCCGTGACCCCGACGGGGACGAGCGTTGCGTGGCCTGCAACCTCTGCGCAGTTGCCTGCCCGGTCGGCTGCATCTCGCTGCAAAAATCCGAGCGGGAAGATGGTCGCTGGTATCCGGAGTTCTTTCGCATCAACTTCTCTCGCTGCATCTTCTGCGGCCTGTGTGAAGAGGCTTGCCCCACCACCGCCATCCAGCTGACGCCGGATTTCGAGATGGGTGAGTATCGCCGCCAGGATCTGGTGTACGAGAAGGAAGATCTGCTGATCAGCGGGCCCGGCAAATACCCGGACTACAACTTCTATCGCATGAGCGGGATGGCCATCGACGGCAAGCCGAAAGGGGATGCCGAAAACGAAGCCAAGCCCATCGATGTCAAGAGCCTGCTGCCCTGAGGAGTCAATCATGGAACTGGCATTTTATGCCTCGGCCCTGGTGGCCATTTACAGCACGCTGCGGGTGATCAGCACCAGCAATCCCATGCATGCGCTGCTCAATCTCATCATCTCCCTCATCGCCGTGGCCATGATCTTCTTCTGCCTGGGTGCCGCCTTTGCGGGCGCCCTGCAGGTGATCGTCTACGCCGGCGCCATCATGGTGCTGTTCGTGTTCGTGGTGATGATGCTGAACCTGGGGAGTGCCCAGGCACAGGAGAAAAAGTGGCTCACCCCCATGACCTGGGGGGGCCCAGCCCTGCTCTCGCTGATCCTGCTGGGCTTTCTGGCCCACGGCATTCTCGGGGTGACCGGGGGCCTGATCGGAGTGACCGAGGTGACCGCCAAGCAGGTGGGTGTCGAGCTCTTTGGCCCCTATGTGCTGGCGGTGGAGCTTGCCTCCATCCTGCTGCTGGCGGGTCTGGTAACCGCCTATCACCTGGGTCGGGAAGAGAAGAGCGGTGAAGTGCTCTCCGTCCCGCGCTCTGTTTCCCGCTCTGCACAAGAAGGAGGTCAGCAATGAATGGAATCCCTATGGAGCACGGCCTCCTGCTGGCCGCGGTGCTCTTCTGCATCGGCTTGTGCGGTCTACTGATCCGCCGCAACCTGCTCTATATCCTGATGAGTATCGAAATCATGATGAATGCCTCGGCACTGGCGTTTGTGGTGGCGGGTAGCCGCTGGGCCCAGGCCGATGGCCAGATCATGTATATCCTGGTGATTTCTCTGGCGGCAGCGGAGGCCAGTATCGGCCTTGCCCTGTTACTGCTGCTCTATCGTCGTTACCACACCCTGAACGTGGACACTGTGAGCGAGATGCGCGGATGAGCCTCTTATATCTGACTTTTCTATTTCCGCTGCTGGGATGGCTGGTGCTGGCCTTCTCCCTCGGCCGGTTTGGCGAGCGTACCTCGGCGCTGATCGGGGTGGGCTCCATTGGCCTGTCGGCCCTCACTACCCTGTGGGTGGGCATCGACTTTCTGGGCAACCCGCCCGAGGGGGGCGTCTATATCCAGCACCTGTGGCAATGGATGGCGGTGGGCAACTTTACCCCGAGCTTCTCGCTGGCACTGGATGGCCTGTCGCTGACCATGCTGGGGGTGGTGACCGGGGTGGGTTTCTTCATCCACCTGTTCGCCTCCTGGTATATGCGCGGGGAAGAGGGTTACTCCCGCTTCTTCACCTACACCAACCTCTTTATCGCCAGCATGCTGTTTCTGGTGCTGGCCGATGACCTGCTGTTTGTCTACCTCGGCTGGGAAGGGGTGGGGCTGTGCAGCTATCTGCTGATCGGCTTCTACTACAAGGATCGCAACAACGGCGCGGCGGCCCTCAAGGCTTTTATCGTGACCCGTGTGGGTGACGTCTTCCTCGCCATCGGCCTGTTTATCCTCTATCGGGAACTGGGCACCCTCAATATCCACGAGCTGCTGGTGCGTGCTCCCACCCTGTTTGCCGAGGGCTCCCCTGCCTTGTCACTGGCCTGCCTGATGCTCTTGGGTGGTGCGGTCGGCAAATCGGCCCAGTTGCCTCTGCAAACCTGGCTGGCGGATGCGATGGCAGGCCCGACCCCGGTCTCTGCGCTGATCCACGCCGCCACCATGGTGACCGCCGGTGTTTACCTGATTGCCCGTACCCACGGCCTGTTCCTGCTGGCACCGGAGATCCTCCATCTGGTCGGGCTGGTTGGCGCCATCACGCTAGTGCTGGCAGGCTTTGCCGCGCTGGTTCAGACCGACATCAAGCGGATCCTCGCCTACTCCACCATGAGCCAGATTGGCTACATGTTCCTTGCTCTCGGGGTCGGCGCATGGCAAGGGGCCATCTTCCACCTGATGACCCACGCCTTCTTCAAGGCGCTGCTGTTCCTCTCCGCCGGTGCCGTTATCGTTGCGACCCACCACGAGCAGAACATCTTCAAGATGGGCGGACTGCGCAAGAGTCTGCCGCTGGTCTATGCCTGCTTCCTGGTGGGGGGCTCGGCGCTGGCGGCATTGCCGCTGGTCACCTCCGGTTTCTACAGTAAGGACGCCATCCTGTGGCAAGTAGAGGCCTCTGGCCAAAGCGCGCTACTGTGGGCCGGTCTGGCGGGGGCATTCCTCACCTCGCTCTATACCTTCCGGCTGATCTTCATCGCCTTCCATGGCAAAGAGCAGACCAAAGCCCATGCGGGCCACGGTCTGGCTCACCACCTGCCGCTGCTGGTGCTGCTGGTGCTCTCCACCGGCATAGGCGCGCTGATCACTCCACCGCTGGCAGGTGTACTACCCGCAGGCCCGGGGGACCATATCGAAGAGGGGCGCCATGCACTGGAAATCACCTCCGGCATCATCGCCATCGCAGGCATTGTGCTGGCCGCGTTTCTGTTCCTTGGTGAGCGCCGTCTGGCCACCTCCATTGCCAACAGCGCGCCGGGTCGCCTGCTCAGCACCCTCTGGTTCAACGCCTGGGGCTTTGACTGGCTCTATGACCAGCTGTGGGTCAAACCCTATCTGCTGGCGACCCGTCTGCTGGCCCGCGACCCGCTGGACTGGATGATGGGCCTGCCCGCCTGGCTTGCCCTGCGTGGCAACCAGCTGCTGGCCTGGACCGTGACCGGCAAGTTGCGCTGGTATGCCGCCTCCATGGGGATCGGCGCCGTGCTGGTGCTGGCGCTGTTGCTGCTGGGATAACGCGATGAACAACACGAAGATCGTACAGCCGGGCTGTTTGCTCTCCCTGATGGAACAGGGAGCGCAATCTCATATGAACTTGAACGAGAGCTGATACCGTGACCTTACTCTGGATCTTGCTAATTCCTTTTATCGGCGGCTTGCTCTGCTGGCAGATGGAGCGTCTCGGCGGGCAGTTTGTCCGCTGGGTGGCCCTGCTCTCCATGAGCGCCAGCCTGCTGCTCTCCTGTGCCATCTGGCTAAGTGGTGATTTCTCCCTTGCCACCACGGGCCTCGACAGCGCGGGCGTCTCTGGTGCTGCCTCCGCCTGGGCCGCCGAGTGGCGCCTGCCGTGGATCCCCCGCTTCGGCATCTCTTTGCATCTGGCGGTGGATGGCCTGTCGCTCTTGATGGTGATCCTCACCTGCTTTATCGGGGTGCTGGCCATCCTCTGTTCGTGGAAAGAGATCGTGCAGCGCATCGGCTTCTTCCACCTCAACCTGCTCTGGATCCTGGGCGGCGTGCTCGGGGTCTTTATGGCGCTGGACCTGTTCCTCTTCTTCTTCTTCTGGGAGATGATGCTGGTCCCCATGTACTTCCTGATTGCGCTCTGGGGCCACTCGGTCACTGACGGCAAATCACGGATCAATGCGGCGACCAAGTTCTTCATCTACACCCAGGTTTCGGGCCTTATCATGCTGGTGGCCATCATCGGGCTGGTGCTGACCCACCAGCATGCCACCGGAGTCTTCACCTTCAACTATCTGGAGCTGCTCAATACCCCGATGAGCAAGGGCGTTCAGTGGCTGCTGATGCTGGGCTTCTTTATCGCCTTCGCGGTCAAGATGCCACTGGTGCCGCTGCACGGCTGGCTGCCGGATGCCCACAGTCAGGCGCCGACTGCAGGTTCGGTGGATCTAGCCGGTATTTTGCTCAAAACCGCCGCCTACGGTCTGCTGCGCTTTGCCTTGCCGCTCTTCCCCGAAGCGTCCGCCGAATTTGCTCCCTACGCCATGGTGCTGGGTCTGATCGGTATCGTCTACGGTGCCATCGTGGCCTTTGCCCAGACCGACATCAAACGGCTGGTAGCCTACACCAGCATCTCCCACATGGGTTTTGTGATGATCGCTATCTATTCGGGTAGCGAAGTGGCCCTGCAGGGTGCTGTGGTGCAGATGATCGCCCACGGTCTCTCCGCTGCCGGCCTCTTTATCCTCTGCGGTCAGCTCTACGAGCGGTTGCACACCCGGGATCTGCGCCAGATGGGCGGCCTGTGGGGGCGTCTGCGCTATCTGCCCGGTGTGATGCTGTTCTTCTCGGTAGCGTCGCTCGGCATGCCGGGCACCGGCAACTTTGTCGGCGAGTTCCTGATTCTGGTCGGCAGCTTCCAGGTTGCCCCTGTCATCACGGCGGTCGCCACCTTCGGTCTGGTGCTGGCCTCGGTCTACTCTCTCATCATGTTGCAGCGCGCCTGCTTTGGCCCCGCCAAGGATGAGAGCATGCTCAAGGGACTGGATCGCCGCGAGCTGACCATGATGATGGTGATCGCGGGCCTGCTGGTTCTGCTTGGCCTCTATCCCCAACCCGTGATTGACACCGCCAGCAGCAGCCTTATCAACGTGCTGCACTGGTATCTGCTGCCGACTGCTGGAGCCCTGTAATGACTTTCTCCGCTTCCCAACTGCTGGCACTGCTTCCCCTGCTGTTGACCACCGGGGCCATGGCAGCCCTGATGCTGGCCATCGCCTGGCGCCGCTGTGTCACCACCGCCTTTACCGTGACCATTGTTGGCCTCAACCTTGCTCTGTTCTCGCTGCCCATCGTGATGGCGCAAGGGGATCAGGGGGTCACCCCGCTGCTGCAAGTTGACAGTTACGCCGTCTTCTACATGGGACTGGTGCTCATCGGCGCCCTGGCCACCTGCACCTTCGGTCAATCGTGGCTGAAAGCCTACCCGGACAACCGGGAGGAGTTCTTCCTGCTGCTGCTGATCGCCACCGCTGGTGGTCTGGTGCTGGCATGCTCCCGTCACCTCGCCTCTCTCTTTATCGGGATCGAGATGCTGACCCTGCCAATGTTTGGTCTGGTGGGTTACGCCTACCGCGAGCGCCACTCGCTGGAAGCCGCGGTGAAATACATGGTGCTCTCTGCCGCCGCCACCGCCTTCCTGCTGTTTGGCATGGCGCTGCTCTATGCACAGGCTGGCAGCCTGAGCTTTGCAGCCCTGGGGCAGACCCTGGCCGAGAGCCCGGCTCACCATCCGCTGCTGATGGGCGGTTTGGGGTTAATGCTGGTCGGCTTTGCCTTTAAACTCTCCCTGGCCCCCTTCCACCTCTGGACCCCGGATGTCTACGAAGGTGCCCCGGCACCGGTCGCCACCTTCCTCGCCACCGTCAGCAAGGTGGCGGTCTTTGCCGTGCTGCTGCGCTTCTATCTGGCGGTACCGGCGGCGAGCGATCCCATGATCCACTGGCTGCTGGCAGCCATGGCGGTCATCTCCATCCTGGTCGGCAACCTGCTGGCCCTGGTGCAGACCAACGTCAAACGGATGCTGGGTTACTCCTCCATCTCCCACTTCGGTTACCTGCTGGCGGTGATCGTGGCGAGCCGATTCGGCCAGATGCCGGTGGAAGCCGCCGGGGTCTACCTGCTGATGTATCTGTTCACCAGCCTGGGTGCCTTTGGGGTGGTGAGCATGATGTCGAGCCCCTATCGCGGCAAGGATGCCGACTCCCTGCACAGCTATCGCGGTCTGTTCTGGAAGCGCCCCTATCTGACTGCCGTACTGACGGTGATGATGTTGTCACTCGCGGGCATCCCGATGACCCTCGGCTTTATCGGCAAGTTCTACCTCATCGGCGTCACCGTCGAGGCGCAGCTCTGGTGGCTCTCCGGCGCCATCGTGCTCGGCAGCGCACTGGGTCTCTACTACTACCTCAAGGTGATGGTGACCCTCTATCTGCGCGAACCGGGTATGCAGCAGCGCGATGCCAGCGCCGACTGGGCACTCTCCTCCGGTGGTGTGGTAGTGCTGCTCTCTGCAGCACTGGTGGTGTTGCTGGGGCTCTATCCCCAGCCGGTCATCAGCCTGGTACAAGGGTTCCAGCACGTGGTATTGCAGTAACCGTTACCGTCGCTACCCCTCATTACCCGCAAAACCGGCAGCCTTGGCTGCCGGTTTTCTATTTCCGGCCCGACAGCATCGCGCACTCCACAGGCCAGCAAATGACAGATCAGTCAGCGAGGGTGATGCCCATCATGGTTTTTGCCATACAACCAGAACCGGGCGAGATCCTCATACCCTCTTGAATTTCTTATTGATATATTGGTTATATTCTGGAATGGAGTTCAGATTGATGAAGCAACACTACGTTTGCCAATTTAACCCGACAGAACTGGCCGCCACGCTGGCACCCTTGCAAGGAGGCAAGCTGACCATACTGCTGGCCGAACAGGATTGCGCACAGGTTCCCCTGTTGCAGCAGTTGTGCCGCGACTTCAACATCGCCCTGGATGGCGCCATTTTCCCCCAGCTGATCGGTGCGCAAGGATTGTTGCCGCAAGGGGCCTGGCTACTGCCCAGAGCCAACCCCTATCACGCCACACTGCTGCCCCTGACAGCGCAGGCCAGCGCAGTATCCCTTGCCCACCGGATTGCGGAACAGGTGGAGAACATGCTGGCCACCTGGCCAACCCCTTCGCCGCCACCAACCCTGTTTCTGACCTTCGACAACCTCATTCCCAATATCGCCTCCATTCTGGATGCGCTTTATCTGCAACTGGCCAATCGCGTCAACTATGCCGGCGCCAACGCAGGCAGCGGCAGCTTCACCCCTCTTGCCTGCCTGTTCGACAATCAACGGCAACTTGCCTACGGGGTCACCTGCACGCTGCTGCCCAGCAACAGCTTTCCCTTTCTGGAACATGGTTACCAACTCTCGGCCCAACCAATGCTGGCCACCAGCAGTGAAGCGAACAAGATTGCCTACATCGACTGGCAACCGGCCTTTCAAAAATATCAGGGGCTGATCCGCCAGCAATTCCAGCACACTATGGTGCGCGAGGAGCTCTACCGTTTCGTGGTGCACATGCCACTGGGCCTGCTGCGGGCCAACGGGGATGTGATTGTCAGGATCCCCGTCGAGGCAAACGATGACGGCGCCCTGCTCTGCGCCGGCGAGGTCGCGGAGCACAGCATCCTCACCCTGCTGAAGGCGCCAGAGAGTGCCACCGCACATGCCTGCTCACTGGCCAGGCGCCTCAACCAGCAACAAACCCTCACCCGGGCACACTTGCTGGAGGTCTACTACTGCGCGGGACGCCAGCTGCACTTCGACCAGCAGACGGTGACCGAACTGCACACCCTGCTGATCCACTCGGGGGCCGGCGATCTGGCAGGAGCCCTCTCCCTTGGCGAAATTGGCAGCGTGCGCCATGGGGATTACCCCCAATTTCATAACGGCGCCATTCTCTGTAACGGGGCATTGATATGAACAACGACCACGCCATGGCCATCGTCTGCGATCTGGCGCTATGCATCGGGCGTGAAGTGACGCTGGATGCGCTGCTCACCAAGGTACTGCAACGCTTCATGCATCACTGCGCCACGCCGGTTGGTGCGGTATTGCAGCAACAACGGGAGGGATACAAGCTGCTCAAGGTGATCGGCGACGAGCAGCTGCGTCAGCACACCGGCACCACCCTGACCCTGCCTGGGTGGGTCAGCGAGGAGGAGCACTGCCTGCTGCAACAGACGCTCCCCCTGCCGGGCAGCCGCCCCTACCAGTTTGCCTATCGGCTCAAGGTTGAAGGGGGTTATCTCATCTTGCTGCTCGCCCCCCAACCACATCAGCAGATCGTACCGGTCTGCCATCTGTTCAGCCCGGTGCTCGGCAACCTGGCCCGCGCCATTTCCCTGTGCAAGGACAGCGAGCTGCTCGCCCTGCGTCAGCAGGCCGAACTGAAGGATCTGAAACACTTCAACGAATCCCTGCTCAAGGCTATCCCGATCCCGGTGTTCTACAAAGATATCGAAGGGCGATTTCTGGGCTGCAACCAGGCCTTCAATCAGGTGATCGGCATCGGCAAGGAGGCGCTGCTGGGTCGACGGGTCGAGGAGCTGCTGCCAGTCGGGCTTGCCGAGGCCTACAGCATGCGGGAAGCCGAGTTGCTGCGAAGTCGCCAGCCCCAGTGCATCGAACAGCAGTTGCATGATCGCAATGGCATGCGCTATCAGGTCATCTGTTTCAAGGATCTCTTCTATGACCATCAGGGGATGGTTGCCGGCATCATCGGCACCCTGGTCGACATCACCCGCCTCAAGGAGAGCGAGCGTCACCAGCGTGAGCTGCTGTTCCAGACCATCAGTGCCCTCGCCAGCGCTATCAGCCACAAGGATCGCAACAGTGCGGGCCATGAGCTGAGGGTGCGCGATTTGGCACTGGCCATCGGGCAGGCCATGCAACTGCGGCAAGAGCGGCTGGATGCGCTGGGACTGGCGGCCATGGTGCACAATATCGGCCTGCTGCAGATCCCCACCGAGATCATCACTCGCCCCCGTGAATTGCGACCGGTGGAGTTCGAACTGATCAAGCAGCACCCCCAGGCCGGCCACGATATTCTCAAACAGATCGACTTCCCCTGGCCCATAGCCACCATAGTGCTTCAGCACCACGAAAACCTCGATGGCAGCGGTTATCCGCAGGGGCTGGCGGGCAACGCCATTACCCTGGAGGCGCGCATTATCCGGGTGGCCGATTCGCTGATCGCCATGACCTCCCATCGCCCGTTCCGCCGGGCCATGCCTCTGAGTGACGCCATTGCCGAACTGACCCGCTATGCCGGGATCCATTACGATGAAAAAGTGGTCAACAGCTGTATCGTGCTCTGGCAGACCGGCTACCACTTCGGGCCTCCCATCAGTCAACTTGCAGACAAGGCGGGATAAGATGTCCGAACTCCTCACCTCCTGTGCACTCCCCCACCCACTGACCGATGCGCTCCCCTCCTCGGCGCTGTTACTGACCCAGGTGATGGATCAGCTTCCCTATCGGGTGCTGCTCAAAGACACCCGATTCAGCTACATCGCGGGCAACCGCCTGCTGGCGGCGGATCTCGCCCTCTCCCCAGAGGCACTGGTGGGCAAGAATGACTGCGACTTCTTTCCCCCCGAACTGGTACAGCGCTATCGGGAGGATGACGCACGAGTCATGCGCGAGGGGATACACCAGCACATCGAAGAGCCCTATCTGAAGGGGGGAGAAGCCCGCTGGCTCAGCACCACCAAGTTTCCCCTGCGTGATGAGGCGGGGGGCATCGTGGGGGTCGGCGTCTTCTTCGAAGACATTACCGAGCAGAAATGGCAGCAGGAGAAACTGCAACAGTACAGCTGGACCCAGCAGGCGATCAGCCGCGCCCACCACGCCCTGCTCAAACCGGGCGATGAGCCACAACTGCTGCAGGATATCTGCGATGCCATCGCCGTCGATGACCGTTTTCCGCTGGTGGCAGTGCTGCAAGGCCAGCCCGATCTCGCCCAACCGCCGGGGATCGTGGCGCAGGCAGGCAGTGCCGATGCATCGGAACAAACGCTGTGGTTGAACGATGAGGCCCTCACCCAGGCCATCCTCCACCAGCGGCGCCTCAATCAGGTGATCTTCCACGAGCAGCCCCATACCGGCCGCCACCCGTTGCGATCCCGCCTGCTGATCCCCTTGCCACTGCAGGAGGATCTGGCCGGTGCGCTGATCATTCACAGCGACCAACCACGGTTGTTCAGCCAGGAGGAGGAGCAACTCTTCATCCAACTGACCGACTACCTCACCTATGGCCTGCAGGCGCGCCATACCCAGCAGGCTTATCTGCGCTCGCAACAGGAGAAGATCTTCCATGCCCGCCAGCTGGAGCTGGCACTGGAAGATGCGCTGGGTGCCATCGCCGCCGTGCTGGAGCAGCGCGATCCCTATACCGCTGGCCATCAGAAACATGTGGCCAAGCTGGCCCAAGCCATCGGCCGGGAGCTCAGGCTGGAAGAGAAGCGGCTGCGGGGGATCTATCTGGGCGCCATGGTGCACGATATCGGCAAGATCCAGGTACCGGCTGAAATTCTCACCAAACCGGAACGCCTCACGCCACTGGAGTTCGAGCTGGTCAAGGAACACCCCGCCATCGGCTATCTGGTGCTCAAGGATATCGACTTCCCCTGGCCCATCGCCCGGATGATCCACCAGCACCACGAGTATCTTGATGGCTCCGG
Organism: Aeromonas sp. s8; assembly: GCF_040907785.1. Classification (NCBI taxonomy): domain Bacteria; kingdom Pseudomonadati; phylum Pseudomonadota; class Gammaproteobacteria; order Aeromonadales; family Aeromonadaceae; genus Aeromonas; species Aeromonas sp. s8. Next base: position 43,976 of record NZ_JBFOCL010000014.1, on the reverse strand, counting down.
CTATCCGCAGGGGCTCAAAGGGGATGAAATCCTGCTGGGGGCCCGCATCCTCACCGTCGCCGATATCGTCGAATCCATGTCCTCGGATCGCCCCTATCGCGCCGCCCTCGGCATTCCCCAGGCCAGGGAGCAGATCATCCAGATGCGCGGCCATCAGCTCGATGCGGATGTGGTGGATGCCTGTCTGCGGATCCTCGACCGGGGAGACTTTATCCCCCAACCGCTCGGCAAGCCGTAACGACACGGATAAAAAAACCGGCCAATTGGCCGGTTTCTGTTTTTATGCGCTGGTGCTGTCTCTATTAACCCAGACGAACCCGGGCGTTGCGGAACATCCGCATCCAGGCACCATCCTCACCCCAGTTGTCCGGGTGCCAGGAGTTGGCCACGGTGCGGAACACCCGCTCCGGATGCGGCATCATGATGGTAGCTCGGCCATCTTGCGTGGTCACCGCGGTGATACCGTTCGGTGAGCCATTCGGGTTGGCCGGGTACTGCTCGGTCACGCTGCCGCGGTTATCGACAAAGCGCAGCCCTACCAGACCGCTGGCCTGCAACGCGCTCAGGTGAGCGGCATCGCGCACCTCGACACGCCCTTCCCCGTGGGAAATGGCAATGGGCATCACCGAGCCTGCCATGCCGGCGAAGAAGGCCGATGGGGACTCCTGCACCTCAACCAGACTGAAGCGGGCCTCGAAGCGCTCGGAGCGGTTGCGCACAAAGCGCGGCCAGAGATCGGCACCCGGGATGAGATCCCGCAGGTTGGACATCATCTGGCAACCGTTGCAGACACCCAGAGAGAGGGTATCGCCACGCTCGAAGAAGCGCTGGAACTGCTCGCGGGCGTTGTCATTGAACAGGATGGACTTGGCCCAGCCTTCCCCCGCCCCCAGCACGTCACCGTAGGAGAAACCGCCACAGGCCACCAGGGTCTGGAACTCCTCCAGCTTGATGCGACCGGAGAGAATGTCGCTCATATGGACATCGACCGCCGCGAAACCGGCACGATCGAACGCCGCCGCCATCTCCACATGGGAGTTGACTCCCTGCTCGCGCAGCACCGCCAGACGGGGGGAGACCCCACGGGCGATATAGGGAGCAGCCACATCCTCGGACGGGTTGTAAGTCAGCTTGGCATGCAGACCCGGATCGGTGGCGTCCTGACGGGCCGCGTGCTCACTGTCGGCGCACGCCGGGTTGTCGCGCAGGCGCTGCATCTGCCAGCTGGTCTCGCCCCAGATGGTGCGAAGAGCGGTACGGCTGGCACGATAGACCTCCTGACCGCCCCGCTGCAAGGTGATGAGATCCCCTTCGCGCACGGTACCGAGCACATGGGAGCAGGCTGCCAGACCGTGACCGGCCAGCAGGGTCATCACCGCCTCTTTATCTTCACGACGCACCTGAATGACGGCGCCCAGCTCTTCGTTGAACAGCGCCGGCAGCAGCTCGCCGCCGATGCGATCGAGCTGGATGTCGAGGCCGCAGTGGCCGGCAAACGCCATTTCGGTCAGGGTGACGAACAGGCCGCCGTCGGAGCGGTCGTGGTAGGCGATCAGTTTGCGATCGGCCACCAGCGCCTGAATGGCGTTGAAGAAGCCCTTGAGCTGGACCGGATTGTCGAGGTCCGGCGCCTTGTCACCCAGCTGGCGATAGACCTGCGCCAGCGCCGAGGCGCCGAGGCGCTGCTTGCCATTGCCAAGGTCGATGAGGATAAGGTCGGTTTCACCGAGATCGGTACGCAGTTGCGGAGTAACCGTGTTGCGCACATCCTCGACCCGGGCAAAGGCGGAGATGAGCAGGGAGAGCGGCGAGGTGACGCTGTGCTCCTTGCCATCCTGCTGCCAGCGGGTCTTCATGGACATGGAGTCCTTGCCCACCGGAATGGTGATGCCCAAGGCCGGGCAGAGCTCCTCACCTACCGCTTTGACCGCCTCATAGAGCCCGGCATCTTCACCCGGGTGACCGGCAGCGGCCATCCAGTTAGCGGAAAGCTTGACCCGCTTCAGCGACCCGATGTGGGCCGGCGCCAGGTTGGTGAGCGCTTCCGCCACCGCCATACGAGCGGATGCGGCGTGGGAGAGCAGCGCCACCGGGGTTCGCTCGCCCATGGACATGGCTTCGCCGTGATAGCTGTCATAGGTGGCAGCGGTGACGGCGCAATCGGCCACCGGGATCTGCCAGGGGCCAACCATCTGGTCGCGATTGACCAAGCCAGTCACGCTGCGATCGCCGATGGTGATAAGGAAGGACTTCTCCGCCACGGTCGGCAGACGCAGAACTCGCTCGGCCGCGTCACTCAAAGTGATGCCATCGAGCTGGAGCGCTTTGCCTTGTGCAGGCAGAGTCACCACGTCGCGGTGCATCTTGGGCGCCTTGCCGAGCAGCACGTCCAGCGGCAGATCGATGGGCTGATTGTCAAAGTGGCTGTCAGAGAGGGTCAGATGCTTCTCTTCGGTCGCGGTACCGATGACGGCATAGGGCGCGCGCTCGCGCTCGCACAGGGCCTTGAACAGCGGCAGCTTGTCCTGCGCTACCGCCAGCACGTAACGCTCCTGGGATTCGTTGCACCAGATTTCCAGCGGGCTCATGCCCGGCTCGTCGCTCTGGATGGCGCGCAGATCGAAACGACCACCGCGCTCACCGTCGTTGACCAACTCCGGCATGGCGTTGGAGAGACCACCCGCCCCCACATCGTGGATAAAGACGATAGGGTTGTCGTCACCCAGCTGCCAGCAGCGATCGATCACCTCTTGGCAACGGCGCTCCATCTCGGGGTTGTCACGCTGCACCGAGGCAAAGTCGAGATCTTCGGCCGACTGGCCGGAGGCCATGGAGGATGCGGCACCACCGCCCAGACCGATGTTCATCGCCGGGCCGCCCAGCACGATGAGCGCCGCACCGACCGGGATATCCCCTTTCTGGACATGTTCGGTGCGGATGTTGCCGATACCGCCTGCCAGCATGATGGGCTTGTGGTAGCCACGCACCTCGACGCCGTTGTGGCTCGGCACCTCCTCTTCGAAGGTACGGAAGTAGCCGAGAATGGCCGGACGGCCGAACTCGTTGTTAAACGCGGCGCCGCCGAGCGGCCCCTCCTGCATGATGTCGAAGGCACTGACGATACGGCTCGGCTTGCCGAAATCCTGCTCCCAGGGCTGCTCGAAGCCGGGAATGCGCAGGTTGGAGACGGAGAAACCGACCAGACCCGCCTTGGGCTTGGCACCGCGACCGGTGGCACCCTCGTCGCGGATCTCGCCGCCGGAGCCGGTGGCTGCGCCCGGGAACGGGGAGATGGCGGTCGGGTGGTTGTGGGTCTCCACCTTCATCAGGATGTCGACCTGTTCCTGGTGATACTGGTACTCGCCGTTGGCCGGGCTCGGGAAGAAGCGGCCCCCCTGGCTCCCTTCCATCACGGCGGCGTTGTCTTTATAGGCAGAGAGGACATGATCCGGCGTCTGCTCGAAGGTGTTCTTGATCATCTTGAACAGCGACTTGGGCTGCTGTTCGCCATCGATCGTCCAGTCGGCATTGAAGATCTTGTGACGGCAGTGTTCGGAGTTCGCCTGGGCGAACATGTAGAGCTCGATGTCGTTGGGGTTGCGACCCAACTTGGTGAAGTTCTCCACCAGATAGTCGATTTCGTCGTCGGCCAGCGCCAGACCGAGCGCCACGTTGGCTTCGGCCAGGGCTGCGCGACCACCGCCCAGCACATCCACCTGGGTGAAGGGGCGCGGCTCGTGGTGAGCAAACAGGGCGGCAGCTTCGCTCATCTCGGCAAACACCACTTCCATCATCCGATCATGGAGCACGGCGGCAATGGCGCTGCGCTGGGCGGCACTCAGCTCACCCTGCCCCTTGATGGTCAGGTAATAGGCAATACCACGCTCCAGCCGCTTGACCTGTTTCAGGCCGCAGTTGTGAGCGATGTCGGTTGCTTTGGAAGACCAGGGGGAGATAGTGCCGGGGCGGGGGGTAACAAGAAACAGCTGACCGCTGGGGGTGTGTTCGGGGATGGTCGGGCCGTAGCGCAAGAGCTGGCCCAAGGTCGCTCGCTCGGGGGGAGAGAGGGGGCTTGTCAGCTCGGCAAAGTGCACATACTCGGCATAGACATCCTCTATCTCTACTCCGCTCTCTACTCCACTCTCGTTTCTCATCTGTGCGAAGCGTTGCAGCAGTTTTTGGACACGAAAATCAGACAGTGCTGGGGCACCACGCAAGATATCCATATGACCTTTCTCACCAAGTTTTAAAGTGGGGGGGAATTGAGACGCGCGTATTATAGGGATCTGGCTCACAGCGGACAAACGTTTTTCTCACTTCGTGCAGTGTGACTCTGCGCACACTCTCTGGTATAAAGGTGCCTCTTTTTTGACAAATGCCGATTTTTTCAACAAAGGTACTCACCTACTTGCGCTGCATTTTTCGACTGTTTATCGGGCTGTTGTTGACGCTGACACTGGTTGGCTGCGACTTCTATAGCCCCTCCAGCCAGCTGGAGCAGATCCGCCAGCGAGGCGAGATCCGGGTTGGCACCATCTATGGTCCCACCTCCTATTACCAGCGTGACGACCTCGCTCAGGGGTTCGATTACGAGCTGGCGCAAAATTATGCCGACTGGTTGGGGGTGAAACTCACCATCATCCCGGTCGACACCACTGACCAACTGGTCACCCTGCTGAAAAAGGGCAAACTCGATCTGGCGGCTGCCGCCATCATGGTCACCCCCGAGCGACGCGAGCTGTTTCGCTTCGGCCCGGGCTTCTACCAGGTCTCCCCCAAACTGGTCTACCGCAACGGCAAACCCAAGCCGGCCTCATTGAACGATATCAAGGGCAAGTTGGTGGTGGCCGCCGGCTCCACCGGTGAAGATCTGCTCAAAGAGATGAGCAAAGAGAATCCGAAACTAGCCTGGAGCACCAGCGACAACGCCGATGTGGAGGAGCTGCTCAAACAGGTGGTGGATGGCAAGATTGACTACACGGTGGTGCAGGATACCGTGCTGGCCCGTACCCAGCGCTACTACCCGGAGCTCACCGAGGGGCTGACCCTGGCCCAGAAGCAGACCGTTGCCTGGGCCATGAGCAAGCTGCCCGATGACAGCCTCTATGCCAGCGTGATCGACTTCTTCGGTCAGCGCTTTATGGATGGTGCCATCGCCAAGCTGGACGAGAAGTACTTCGGCCACGTGCAGAACTTCGACTTTGTCGATACCCGCACCTTCCTCAAGCGCGCCAAGAGCCTGCTGCCCAAGTACCAGCCGCTGTTCCAGACTCACGCCAAGAATATCGACTGGCGTCTGCTCGCCGCCATCAGCTATCAGGAGTCCCACTGGGACCCGCAGGCCCGCTCCTACACCGGCGTGCGCGGCATGATGATGCTGACCGAGCCCACAGCCAAAGCGATGGGAGTCAACGACCGGCTTCATCCGGAAGAGAGCATCAAGGGTGGCTCCCTCTATCTGCAACAGATGATGGAGAAGGTGCCGGATTCGGTGCCCGATGACGAGAAGGTGTGGTTTGCCCTCACCGCCTACAACATCGGTTACGGCCACATGATGGACGCCCGCCGCCTGACCAAAGAGCTCGGCAAGAATCCTGACGCCTGGAGCGACGTGAAAGAGGTGCTGCCGCTGCTGCAGCAAGCGCGCTGGCACCGCAAGGTGCGTTATGGCTATGCCCGTGGCAGCGAGGCGCGCAACTATGTTAACAACGTGCGCCAGTATTACCAGAGTCTGCTCTGGCTCGACAACGAGCAGCAGAAGGCACATCAGCGGGAGAGTCTCGACAACGACAGCGAGCCCGAGCTGGCCGAGCGCCCCACCGCCATCGCCGAAGTGGTCAATCAGATCACCATGCGCTAACCAGCCATTATTCGGCTGTTTTCACACAAACTTCTCTGTTACCATCGATTCACATCGGAGCCTATCCGAAATCGCATTGTTTTCATTATGTTGAGAGATTAAATAACAGCAATTTCGGATGGGCTCCATCAATGACCCAAGGCCGGGATGGCCAACTGAGTTGGGAGGAGACCAAGATGCAAAAACGTAGAAAAATCAGTCTGGTCAGAAAAGCGAAGTGCAGCTGGAGCCCCAGACGCAAACTCAAGCTTAATGACATCAAGCGCAACCTGTGGCGCAGAAATCGATCCTATACCCTGCTTATTGCAGAGCACACAGCATAAACCCGGCATTCGCCGGGTTTTTTTATCTTCTTTCTCACCTGAATACTGTCTTACACCAGCGCCGCCTTGAACTGTACCGACCGCTTGGAGATCAGCGAGTTGCAGTGGTTGCAGAAGTAATCCACTGCGCCGCACGCCTTGAGACGCTCCAGCTCCTGCTGGCAGGTGGGGCAGATGGCCGTGACGTGGACATTGGCCTGACACTGACCACAGGTTTGCTCCTTGCTGCGGGTATCCAGTTCAGCCTGGCATGATGGACAAAGCAGGGCTTCCATAATCAACTCCTCGAAAAGTGGACCTGCCATGGTCTTGTTCCATGGCAGATCCCCCTCCCCTTATTCCTCACCTTAACATGGCGAGGATAACAAAGCGGCTGCCGGTGAGGGCAGCCGCAAGGACTTATTTCTTCTTCATCTTCAGCAGGCGTTTGCGCTGACGTTCCTGACTCAGGGTCATGGTGTTCTTCTTGCCTTCAAACGGGTTGACCGACTCCTGGAACTCGACCCGGATCGGCGAGCCCATGATCTTGAGGGACTTGCGGAAGTAGTTGATCAGATACCGCTTGTAGGAGTCCGGCAAGTCGTTCAACTGGTTGCCGTGGATCACGATGCGCGGCGGGTTGTAGCCACCGGCGTGGGCATACTTGAGCTTGACGCGGCGACCATTGACCATCGGCGGCTGGTGATCTTCCTGCGCCATCTGCATGATGCGGGTCAGCATGGCCGTGCTGGTACGACGGGTGGCGGACTGGTAAGCCTCCTGAATGGATTCAAACAGATGGCCGACACCGCTGCCGTGCAGGGCGGAGATGAAGTGAACGCGGGCGAAGTCGATGAAGCCCAAGCGACGATCCAGCTCGTTCTTCACATCCTCTTTCACCTTCTGATCCAGACCATCCCACTTGTTCACCACCAGCACCACGGAGCGACCGGCGTGGAGCACATAGCCAAGGATGCTCAAGTCCTGATCGGTGATGGTCTCCTGGGCGTCGATCACCAGCAGGCAAACGTTGGCATCTTCGATAGCTTTCAGGGTCTTGATAACGGAGAACTTCTCAACCGTCTCGTGCACCTTGCCACGACGACGCACACCGGCGGTGTCGATAACCACATACTTCTGCTCGTCACGCTCCATCGGAATGTAAACGGAGTCACGGGTGGTGCCGGGCATGTCATAGACGATGACCCGATCTTCACCCAGCATGCGGTTGGTCAGAGTAGATTTACCGACGTTGGGACGACCAACGATGGCGAACTTGATGGGCAGGTCAGCGAACGGGGTCTCCTTGGTGTCCTCTTTGGTATCGAGTTCACCGGCAGCCACCATGCGCAGCAAGGCTTCTTCGTCGAAGTCCTCCTCTTCCTCATCCTGCGCATCTTCATCGGTAGCGGAGTCGACCAGGGTCTCCAGATGGGGAGCCAGGGCCAGTTCCAGCAGGCTCAGCACGCCACGACCGTGGGCGGCCGCGATCTGGTAAACCTCGCCCAGCGCCAGACCGTAGAACTCGGAGACCGCGGAATCACCGTCGATACCATCGGTCTTGTTGGCCACCAGAAATACCTTCTTGTGGGCCTTGCGCAGGTGCTCGGCGATGGCTTGATCCGCCGCGGTCAGGCCTGCACGGGCATCCACCATGAACAGCACGACGTCCGCTTCTTCGATGGCCAGCAGAGATTGCTCGGCCATCTTCAGCTCGATCCCCTCTTCGGTGCCATCGATACCGCCGGTATCGACCACGATAAATTCCAGCTCGCCCAACTTCGCCTGACCGTATTTACGGTCCCGGGTCAGACCGGGAAAATCGGCAACCAGGGCATCCCGAGTACGGGTCAAGCGGTTAAACAGGGTGGATTTCCCCACGTTGGGGCGGCCCACCAGGGCTACTACAGGAGTCATAAAAGCCTCATTCTCAAGACGACAAAGGCTCCGGGTCCGAAGACCAGGAGCCGGATATTCACATTATCGGACGATCAAGGACGCTTGAGGGCGTACAACTTGCCGTCACGGCTCTGCACATACAGGGTCTCGCCATCCACCAGCGGGGCGGCGTAGAGACCACTGCTATCGAGCTGCTGCATCGCCTTGATGGTACCGTCGGTACGATCAAGCCAATACAGGTATCCTTCCACATCACCCACCACCACATAGTCACCGAAGATGACAGGTGCAGTGACGGTACGATTTTCCAGCTGGGTGTTGGACCACAGCTCCAGACCGTTGCGACGGTCGATGGCAAACAGGTGGCTACGGCTGTCGGTCAGCACGATGGCATTACCGGTCATCGCCAGATCGCGATAGCCGGAATACTTGCGCTTCCACACTTCATCGCCGGTCATCAGTTTGCGCGCCATCAGCTGACCGTTGTAGGCGATGGCGTAGAGCTCATCACCGGCAATCAGCGGGCTGGCATCGACGTCAACCATACGGTCCAGCTCGGTGGCACCGCGCGGATCAGCCACCTTGGACTGGCGCACAGGCTGACCGTTGCTCAGCAGGGCGATGCCCACCTTGCCATCGGCACGACCGTAAATCACGGCGCCGTTGGTGATCACCGGTGCACCGGCACTGCGCAGGGTCAGCGGTGGTTGCTCTTCGGAGAGCGACCACTGCATCTTGCCTTCATCAGTGTCGAGGGCGATCAGGCGACCGGAGGTGGTCAACACCACCACGCGGCCATCTTCCACCGCGGGGCTTGCCACCACTTCACCGGGCACATTGGTCTGCCACAGCACTTCGCCATTCTCTTCGTTCAGGGCGTAGACCACCCCGTTCTCGGAACCGAGGAACAGCTTGCCGTAACGGGAGACCAGGCCGCCGGAAAGGCGGGCGCTGCGCTTGTCGGCGTTGACCGGCAGGTCGGCCAGATCGACACTCCAGAAGCGATCGCCACTAGCACGGTCAAAGGCGCTGACATCGCCGTCACGGGCCGCCGCATAGATACGATCCTCTTCCACCACCGGCTTGAGCTGGGAGTAGAAGTCACCGATGCCATCACCCACAGTGGATGACCATGCGGTGTCGGCAGTGAAGGCAGATTCAACCTTGGGCAGCGGCGCCATCGGGTTGAGATCCTCTTCGGAACTAAACAGGGAGCAACCCTGCAGAGCGAAGGAGACCGCAGCCCCCAGCGCCACCATCTTGAATAGATTACGCATCCGGTGCCTCACCAGTCGCAACGGCCGGCAGGGCCAGATCGTCCATTTTCAGCTTGAGCTCGGCGCTACCCTGCAGGCCGCCGGCATCCGCCGCCGCCTGATAGGCATCACGAGCCTCTTCGGTCTTGCCCTGCTTTTGCAGCACATCACCACGGGCTTCGGCTACCTGCGCCTTGAAGGCCTCATTCTGGATGGTTGCCAACTTGGCCAGCGCTTCATCTGCCTTGCCCTGATCATTCAGCACACGAGCCAGACGCAGCGCCGCGATGGGACGAATGCTCTCGTCACCCGTGGTCGCCACCAGCTCCAGCTGCTCGGCAGCCAGATCCAGCTTGCCCGCCTTGACGGCAGCGGCAGCCAGTTGCAAAGCGGCCAGTTCACCGTAGGAGTCACCCTTGTTGGCGGTAACAAACTGCTGTGCCTGCTCGAAACCGGCGGCATCGCCCTTGGCCAGCTGCTCAATCACCTGGTTGTAAGAGTGGGAGGAGGCCTCCATGGTCTCTTGCTGGTGCTGGTTGTAATAGCGCCAGCCGAACAGACCGACCAGACCGATCACGGTCCCGGCAATCACCGAGGTTCCGTTCTCTTTCCACCACTCCTTGATAACCTCAACCTGTTGTTCTTCGGTGGTATAGACTTCCACAGCTTACTCTCCTTTGGCTGCCAGCAGGGCAATGGCGGCGTCAACCTTGACGGTCTGTTGCTCGGCCTGACCACGCAGATATTTGATAGTGATCTCCCCGTTTTGCACCTCGGTCTCACCAAGGATCAGGGCGATTGCCGCGCCGCTCTTGTCGGCACGTTTGAGTTGTTTCTTGAAGTTGCCACCACCGCAGTGGCTCATCAGGCGCAGGTCCGGCAGGGCATCGCGCAGACGCTCTGCCAGCTGGAAGCCAGCCTGTTCGGTCCCCTCGCCCACCATCGCCAGATAGACATCCACCGCCGGGCGGATATCAGCGTTGAGCTCGAGAGTTTCCAGCATCAGCACCAGACGCTCCATGCCCATGGCAAAGCCCACGGCCGGGGTCGGTTGACCGCCCAGCTGCTCTACCAGACCATCGTAGCGGCCACCGGCACAGACGGTGCCCTGGGCACCCAGACTGCTGGTGACCCACTCGAACACGGTCAGGTTGTAGTAGTCAAGACCACGTACCAGACGCTCGTTCACTTCGTATTTGATACCGGCAGACTCGAGCAGGCGCTTGAGCCCCTCGAAGTGGGCCAGGCTCTCTTCGCCCAGATGGTCGAACAGACGCGGGGCACCCACCAAAATGGCCTGCACTTTTTCATCCTTGGAGTCGAGCACCCGCAGCGGGTTACTGTACATGCGGCGCTGGCTCTCTTCGTCCAGCTGCTCCTTGTACTGCTCCAGATAGGCCACCAGCGCATCGCGGTAAGCGGCACGCTCGGCGCTCTGACCCAAGGTGTTGAGCTGCAGGGTGACATGCTCGCTGATGCCAAACAGACGCCACAGACGGTGGGTCAGCATGATCAGCTCAGCGTCAATGTCCGGCCCGTTGATGCCAAACAGCTCGACACCGAACTGGTGGAACTGGCGATAACGGCCCTTCTGGGGACGCTCGTGACGGAACATGGGGCCCATGTACCACATCCGGCGTTCCTGGTTGTAGAGCAGACCGTGTTCGATACCGGCACGGACGCAGCTGGCGGTCCCTTCCGGACGCAGGCTCAGGCTGTCGCCGTTGCGATCTTCAAAGGTGTACATCTCTTTTTCGACCACGTCGGTCACTTCACCGATGGCGCGCTTGAACAGATGAGTCTGCTCGACAATCGGCATGCGCACTTCGCTGTAGCCATAGCTGGCAACGACCTGGCGCAGGATCTGTTCAACCTTCTGCCATACCGGGCTCTGCTCCGGCAGGCAATCATTCATACCGCGAATAGCTTGGATCTGTTTTGCCACGTTGATACTCGAGAAAAAGAGGTAAAATTTGGCCGCATTATAGGGATTTTCCCCCCCAAGGTAAAATCAGGGAATCCGGATGCGGGATTTAAAATCAGTCACCTGGAAAAAGGGCCACCCAATGTGGCCCTGTTTCGCTCACTCCTTGTCCATCGGGATCCGGTTGGCGGGATCCAGCATGGCGGCGCGGGCGCGAATGCGGCGCTCCAAAGTTGGAATGAGATCCTTGTTGTCGAGCCGATCGACCCGCTGCCCCCCTTCATAGAAAGCACTCTTGTTGGCGGCACCCGCCAGACCAAGGTCGGAGACCAGCGCTTCACCCGGCCCATTCACCACACAGCCGATGATGGAAACATCCATCGGGGTGATGATGTCTTCGAGCCGCTCTTCCAGAGCATTGACGGTGGCGATCACATCGAACTCCTGCCGTGAGCAGGATGGGCAAGCGATAAAGTTGATGCCACGGGAGCGAATACGCAGGGATTTGAGGATATCGAAACCGACCTTCACTTCCTCCACCGGATCCGCCGCCAGCGAGATACGCAAGGTATCGCCGATGCCGTCGGTGAGTAGCATACCCAGACCGATGGCAGACTTTACCGCGCCGGCACGGAAACCGCCCGCTTCGGTGATGCCAAGGTGCAGCGGCTGCTCGATCTGCTTGGCCAGCAGGCGATAGGCACCGACTGCCAGGAACACATCGGAGGCCTTGACGCTCACCTTGAAGTCTTGGAAATCGAGACGATCGAGATAGTCCACGTGACGCATGGCGGACTCCACCAGCGCCTCTGGGGTCGGCTCGCCGTACTTCTCCTGGATATCTTTCTCCAGCGACCCGCCATTGACCCCGATACGGATCGGGATATTGAGGTCGCGCGCGCAATCGACCACCGAGCGCACCCGCTGCTCGTTGCCGATGTTGCCCGGGTTGATACGCAGGCAGTCGGCACCGTACTCGGCCACTTTCAGGGCGATGCGATAGTCGAAGTGGATATCGGCAACGATGGGGATGCGGGTCTGCTGTTTGATCAGCCGGAAGGCTTCCGCCGCTTCCATGGTGGGCACGGAGACACGGACGATATCGGCACCGACCCGCTCGATCCGCTGGATCTGCTCGATGGTGGCGGCGACATCTGTGGTCTTGGTGTTGGTCATAGTCTGCACGGTAATGGGGGCATCGCCCCCAACCGGTACATTACCAACCATGATCTGTCTGGATTTACGACGAATGATGGGGGATTCGTGAGAAGACATGGGAAACAGATTACTCCTGCGGCAGTGAGAAGCGGGCTGTACGACCGTTGTTGTAACGGCTCATATCAAACGACTGACCCTTGTAGTCAAGCTTGACGGCCATGGGCGCGCCAATGATGAACTTCAGGGGCTCGGCGCCTTCCAGCACCAGCTCGTCGTTGGCCTTCTTCAGACCACTGAACAGGGTCTTGCCGTTGGCATCCTTCACATCCAGCCAGCAATCGGCGGTGAAGCTCATCTTCAGTTGCGGCGCAGTCGCCGGATCAACGACAGCCTCTTCAGATTCGGTGCCATTGGCGCCGGATACCGCTGCATCGGTCGCAGTGCCGACAGCCGCGCTGACAGCGCTCGGGGCAACAGCCGCAGAAGCAGGCGCCAGGGTAGCCGTCGCATCGGAGACCACCGCAGGGGCAATCACGTCCGTGGCGGCCGGTGCGTTGGCTGCGCCTTCCACCGGAGCTGTGTTGATCGCATCGGGCGGCGTGATAGCAGGTTCAGCCGGAGTCGAACCGGTTGCACTCATCTCGGTGGCTGCCAGCGCTTCATCACCGGCGGAGCGACGGGAAGTACTCTGCCACCACCAGGCGACCGAGAGCGCAATCAACACCAGGATCACCAGCCAGGTCACCACCTTGAGCCGACTGTCGTTGGCTTGCTGGCGGGAGCGACGGGAGAAGCTCTGCATGTCGATATTGTCGGGAGGAGTCAGACCCAGCTTGTCGTAAGCAGCCAGAATGGTCTCGTCGGGGATCCCGACCAGCTTGGCATAGGTACGCAAATAGCCCCGAATAAAGGTGTGGGACGTGTGCTTGTCGTAGGTATCCGATTCGATAGCGGCGATCAGGGTCAGACGAAGGTGAATGCGGGACGCAACCTGTTCTCGTGTCCAGCCAAGCTGTTCACGGGCGTTGCGCAGCAATTGGCCTGGGCCTACTGCCTGGGAGTCGTCTTGGAAATCGTGTTGCTGTTCAATAGTCATTGGCTAAATAACGCTTGGCTTGTTGCGAAGTGGGATATTGCCTTACCAGCTCAGTCCCGAATTGGTGAAGTAATGCCGGCTTGTCCATCGCCTGTGCCAGCCGAAGTCTCAACCAGAGACTCTCCTCGTTCTCGTCTGACACATCGGCAAAACGGGCGAGGTAGGACTGCACATCAGGCAGCTTGCCATCTTTCATGGAAAGCTCGGCCAAGTCCAGCAATAACCCTGGATTGCGGGGATTATACCCCAAGGCCAGGCGATAGTACTCGCCTGCTTTATCATTTCTGCGATTTTGCAGCGCACAAAGTGCCGCATTTTCATAGGTATCGGCAATTTTTACGTAGCCTGGCTGAATAACAGCCTGGTTGAACGCCTGATCTGCCTCGGCATACCTGCCGCGATCACAGAGGAAGGCACCATAGTTGTTCATTGCGTCAGCATTGGACGGATCCATGGCAAGGGCGTTCTTGTAATGGGTCTCGGCCGCCTTGAAATCCCCTACCTTCTGGTAAAAGTAGGCAAAACCGATCTGGATCTGGGGGTTGGAGGGGTCATACTGGAGGGCGCGGTCAAGATTGAACTTGGCCTGCTCGGCGTTGCCCTGACGCAGGTACTGGATACCCAGGTCGAGGCGGGTTTGGGCAGCCGCCTTGAGGTCAGGACCCACTTCACGCTGGGTCGAGTTCTGGCCAGCGTAAGTGGTCTCGGTCACACAGCCTGGCAGCGCGAAGAGCGCTGCCACTACGATCAATGTACGTGTATCCATTCCCTGTCTATACAATGGCTTAGCATTTAAACCATTTTGACGGAAATCCCATCCTGTTGCATCCGATTTTTGATAGTTCGCTTGGTACGGTCAATCACGTCACCCACCAGCTGACCACAGGCAGCATCGATGTCATCACCACGGGTCTTGCGGACAATCACGGTGAAACCGTACTCCATCAGCACCTTGGAGAAGCGATCGATACGGCTGTTGCTCGGCTTGCCATAAGGGTTGCCCGGGAAGGGGTTGAACGGGATCAGGTTGATCTTGCTCGGGGTATCCTTGAGCACCTTGGCCAGCTCGTGAGCATGCTGCATATCGTCATTGATATGATCGAGCAGCACATACTCGACGGTCACCCGACCACCGTTGGCATTGGATTTGGCCAGGTAACGACGGACACCGGCGAGGAACTCCTCAATGTTGTACTTGTCGTTGATCGGCATGATCTCTGAACGCAACTTGTCGTTCGGGGCGTGCAGGGAGATAGCCAGCGCCACGTCGATCTGGTCACCCAGCTTGTCCAGCGCAGGTACCACGCCAGAGGTGGAGATGGTCACCCGGCGCTTGGAGATGCCAAAGCCGTAGTCATCCATCATCAGACGCATGGCGGGCACCACGTTGGCGAGGTTGAGCAGCGGCTCGCCCATCCCCATCATCACCACGTTGGTGATGGGACGCTTGCCACCGACCACGCGGGCCGCACGCCACACCTGACCGATGATCTCGGAGACTTTCAGGTTTCGGTTGAAGCCTTGTTGAGCCGTGGAGCAGAACTTGCACTCCAGCGCACAGCCAACTTGAGAGGAGACGCAGAGGGTTGCGCGGTCATCTTCCGGGATGTAGACGGTCTCGACCTCCTGATCGCCCACCTGCAGAGCCCACTTGATGGTGCCATCGGCAGAGCGCTGCTCGCGGCTGATCTCGGGCGCCTTGATCTCGGCGATCGCCTTGAGGCGCTCTTTGAGCACCTTGTTGACGTTGGTCATCTGATCGAAATCATCACACCCAAAGTGATAGATCCACTTCATGACCTGATCTGCCCGGAATGGCTTCTCGCCCAGTTCGACGAAAAAGGCACGCATGGCATCCCGATCAAGATCCAGCAGGTTGATTTTTGTTTCGCTCATCAATGGCCTCAGTTCAAACACTTCATCAATTATTGGCTGACGACGTCAGGGGGCGGCATTGTACAAATAATGGGTCTGGCTTTCCACCTGGAGAATAGAGGGATATTGCGTAAACGGCGAAAACAACAAAGGGAGCCTAGGCTCCCTTGGGTCATCATCCACAAAAATCAGCCGCGCGGGCAGATCTCGTTGTCAGAGAAGAAGTAGGCAATTTCGCGGGCAGCGGATGCAGGTGCATCGGAGCCATGCACTGCGTTGCGATCGATGCTCTCGGCATAACAGGCACGCAAGGTACCAGCCAGCGCCTCTTTCGGGTTGGTAGCACCCATGATCTCGCGATTGCGACGGATGGCGTCTTCCCCTTCCAGCACCTGCACCATGACAGGGCCAGAGGTCATGAAGCTGACCAGATTGTCATAAAAAGGCTTGCCCTGATGCTCGGCATAGAAACCGGCAGCCTGTTCACTGCTCATGTGCAGCATTTTGGATGCCACCACTTTCAAGCCTGCGCTTTCGAAACGGCTATAGATGGCACCGATCAGGTTCTTGCTGACAGCATCCGGTTTAACGATAGAGAAGGTACGTTCGATGGCCATTGATATCTTTCCTTAACTACAGAGTTTTATTGTTAGAATCCATGTTCGCTGGCGATTATACGTAAACAAAAACCGGAAAAACACACAAACAAGCAACTTTTTATTAAACATCACTCCCTTGCAATCAACATCCACACTCATCTTGACCGAGCAGAGCCGGAAAATATGTGCGCTTGCGCACGATAGTTACCTTAAGCCGCCAAAACCCCATCTTTTGTTCACAATTCGAACAGCATGAAAAAGGCACCCGAAGGTGCCTTGTCTCGCCTATTTGGCTTCCGCCAGCAGGGCCCGCGCTATGGTGCGCATCCCCAGGGTATTGGCCCCCGGCGCCCAGAAGGCATCGCCGTTGTCACTGAAGCAAGCTGCCAGATCGATATGCAACCAGCCCATCCCTTCGTTGGCAACGAAACGGGAGAGGAAACCCGCCGCGTTGGAGGCGCCACCCGGCCCGCCCCCCTTCACCGGACGGCTGTTGGCAGTGTCGGCGTAATGGGAGGGGCACTGCTGGCGGTGCCAGGGCTCCAGCGGTAGCGGCCAGGCAGGCTCATGCTCGGCATCGGCATAGGTCATGGCCCGGCTTACCAGCCCTTTATCGAGGCCAAACAGGGCATTGTAGCGCCCACCCAGCGCCATCACGGCTGCGCCAGTCAGAGTTGCGGCATCGATGATCAGCGGTGCGCCGGACTCGCTCGCCAGTTGCAAGCCATCGGCCAGTACCAGCCGCCCCTCGGCATCGGTATTCACAATCTCGACCGTGGTACCATTCTTGTAGGTGAGGATGTCGCCCAGCTTGTAGGCGTGGCCGGAAACCAGGTTCTCGGCGCAGCAGAGGATCAGCTTTACCCGCTTGTCGAGCCCGCGCAGCATAGCCAGCGCCAGCGCACCGGTGACAATCGCCGCGCCCCCCATGTCGCACTTCATGGTGAGCATCCCCTCGGAGCTCTTCATGGAGTAGCCGCCGGAGTCAAAGGTGATCCCCTTGCCCACCAGCGCTGCCGCCACCGGCGCCTTGGGGTCACGCCCCGGGTTGAAGTCGAGCTCCAGCAATACCGGTTCGCGCGCACTGCCGCGGCCCACCTGATAGAGGCCGACCCAGCCCGCCTGTTGCAGCGCTTCGCCTTTCAAAATACGATGACTCACCTTGTCCGGCGCCACCTCGGTAATAAAGGAGGCCGCTTCCACCGCCAGCTCCAGCGGGCCCAACTGCTCCGGGGTGGCATTGGTCATCTCGCGCACCCAGCGGCCGCAGAGCCAACGCGCTTCCAGCTCCTCTCTGTCCTCTTCCGAGGACATGGCCCACTGCAGTTGCACCTCCGCCTTGGGGGTTTGCAGCCCTTGGGCAAAAGCCCACTGCTGTTCACGCTCCCAGTGACCAGCCAGGGTCACTTTCTGGATCCCTTGCTGGCAGAGGCGACGGGCCGCCTGCTGGATATCGAGCAGTGGATTGGCCGTCACCAGATGGATCACCATGCCGTCGGCACGGTGAGAGAGCAGCGCCCCCTCCCCCCACTCGGCCGGTGCAAATTCACGACTTAACCAGACATTCATGCGGTCACCTCCTGCAGCCAGCGTGCGATGGTGCGCAGACCGTGGCCCTTGGCGCCGGTTGCCCAGAGATCATTGCCCGATTTCTGATAGGAGGCTGCCAGATCCAGGTGCACCCAGCCCTTGCCCTCATCGCGCACGAAGCGGGAGAGAAACGCAGCAGCCGTGGTGGCACCGGCCGTGCCTTCTGCCGAGGCGACGTTGCCCAGATCGGCAAAGGCCGAGGTGAGCTGGCTGGCATGCCAGGGCTCCAGCGGCAGCGCCCACGCCTGCTCGTTTTCCACCTTGGCGGCGGCCAGCGCACGCTGCTGTTCGGTCTCATCGAGGGCAAACACAGCATTGTAGTCGCGCCCCAGCGCCATCTTGGCGGCGCCGGTCAGGGTGGCTGCGTCAAGGATATAAGCTGCACCGCTGTCGGAGGCCGCCATCAGGCCATCGGCCAGTACCAGACGACCTTCCGCATCGGTGTTCTGGATCTCGACCGAGATGCCGTTCTTGTAGGTGAGGATGTCGCCCAGCTTGAAGGCGTGGCCGGAGACCAGGTTCTCGGCGCAGCAGAGAATGAGCTTCACCCGCTGGTTCAGACCGCGGCTGATAGCCAGTGCCAGCGCGCCAGTCACCATAGCCGCGCCGCCCATGTCGGACTTCATCGGCAGCATGTTGTCAGAGGACTTCATGGAGTAGCCACCTGAATCAAAAGTGATCCCCTTGCCCACCAGCGCCGCCACCACCGGCGCATTGCGATCACCGGTCGGGTTGTAGTCGAGCTCCAGCAGCACCGGCTCGCGCTCGCTGCCACGGCCAACCGACCAGATCCCGATATGGCCGGACTCGCGCAGCGCTTCACCGGCGGTGATGCGGGCAGTGACCTGATCCCCGGCGATACCACGAATGAGCAACAGGGCCGATTCCGCCAGACTCATAGGGTAGATCTCTTCCGGACAGCCATTAGTGATGTCACGTACCCAGCGAGCCGCCTTGAGCAGCGCATCCAGTTCACGGGCTTCCGCGTCGCTCTGCTGGCCGAAATCCAGTTCACGCGATCCCTTGGCGGCGTAGAACCCCTGGGCGAACGCGTAGCGACGCTCCAGATCCCAACCTTCACCGACCAGCGTCACCCGCTTGATCCCGCTCGATTCGAGGCGACGGGCGGCGCGCTGAACGGTACGCAGAACATCCTTCTCCTGACCGGCGGCACCAAGATGGATCAGTGCCTCGTCGCCATTGAAACTGAGCTGGGCGCCCTCGCCCCAATAGGCGGCCGCAGCCTGGGTGGATAACGCTACCTTCATCATGTCAGCCATCGTGTTTGCTTCCTTTTTACTGGCACTATGTATAAGCACTCTTTATGGGAAAGAGCTTATTGGCAAAGAGAGAATAACGAATACAAAAAAGGCCGTGCCCCCGAGGGTCACGGCCTTCCACCATATCACTGAAGCACCACAGGATGCTGCACGTGCAATTCACTCATGTGTAATTAATGGCGTTCAGAGGCAAGGTTCAGGGTGTACTTGGGCAGTTCCACCACCAGATCCTCGTCCGCCAGTTTTGCCTGGCAGCTGAGGCGCGATTCCGGCTCCAGCCCCCACGCCTTGTCCAGCATGTCGTCTTCCAGCTCGTCACTTGGCTCGAGGGAGTCAAAGCCCTCGCGCACCACGCAGTGGCAGGTAGTGCAGGCACAGGATTTCTCGCAGGCATGCTCGATTTCGATACCGTTGCGCAGCGCCACATCCAGAATGGTCTCGCCGCTTCGCCCCTCGAGGGCGGCGCCATCCGGACAGAGTACGGGATGAGGAAGAATGATCAGTTTTGGCATATTACACCTTGTTGACGTTTTGTCCGGTCAGCACCTTGCGGATGGAGGCGTCCATCCGGCGGGCTGCAAACTCGCCACTGACAGCATCGGCTGCCTCAATGGCTTCTTTGATTTGATGGGTTGCGCCGCTGTTGCGCATGGTCAGCA
Organism: Aeromonas sp. s8; assembly: GCF_040907785.1. Classification (NCBI taxonomy): domain Bacteria; kingdom Pseudomonadati; phylum Pseudomonadota; class Gammaproteobacteria; order Aeromonadales; family Aeromonadaceae; genus Aeromonas; species Aeromonas sp. s8. The sequence continues at coordinate 24,478 of NZ_JBFOCL010000014.1, read as the reverse complement.
GATGGGCGATGGCGGCATCAATCTCGGCACGCTCGGCTGCATTGAGCAGGGCATCGCCATCGGCGGCCAGCGCCGCATTGAGACTCTCGACCACCCGGTCAGCTTCAACCTGCTGCTCGGCCAGCATGCGGGCATCCATATCCTGCTGGGCGTTCTCGATGGAGGCACTCAGCATGTTGAGGATATCCTGCTCCGCCAGCCCGTAAGAGGGCTTGACCTGGATCTCGGCCTGCACGCCGGAGGATTTCTCCATGGCGCTGACCGAGAGCAGACCATCCGCATCTACCTGGAAGGTGACGCGAATATGGGCGGCACCAGCGGCCATCGGCGGAATGCCGGTCAGAGTAAAACGGGCCAGGGAGCGGCAATCGGCTACCAGTTCGCGCTCACCCTGTACCACGTGAATGGCCATGGCGGTCTGACCATCCTTGAAGGTGGTGAACTCCTGAGCGCGGGCAACCGGGATGGTGGTGTTGCGCGGGATCACCTTCTCGGCGAGGCCACCCATGGTCTCCAGACCCAGTGAAAGCGGGATAACGTCAAGCAGCAGCATCTCGGCATCGGGCTTGTTGCCCACCAGGATATCGGCCTGGATAGCGGCGCCAATGGCGACCACTTTATCCGGATCGATACTGGTCAGCGGCGTGCGCTGGAAGAACTCGCCCACCAGTTCACGCACCAGCGGCACCCGGGTGGAGCCACCGACCATCACCACTTCCAGCACTTCCACCTGCTCAAGGCCCGCATCGCGCAGGGCGCGGCGACAAGCCAGCAAGGTCCGTTTCACCAGCGGGGTGATGAGTTCATCAAACTGGCTACGGCTCACTGAACCCTGCCAGCCAGCAAAGGTGCACGCCACCTGCTCGGCATCGGTCAGGCCGTGTTTGACGGCAGCGGCCACATCCAGCAGCTCGCGCTGCAGATGGGCATCCAGCTCGCCGGAGAGGCACGCTTGCTCCTTGATCCAGTCCGCCAGCAGGTGATCAAAATCATCACCGCCGAGGGCGGAATCGCCGCCGGTCGCCATCACTTCGAACACACCGCGGTGCAGACGCAGGATGGAGATATCGAAGGTGCCGCCCCCCAGATCGTAAACCGCGATCACCCCTTCCTGACCGGAGTCAAGGCCATAGGCAATCGCGGCCGCGGTCGGCTCGTTGAGCAGACGCAGTACGTGCAGACCGGCCAGACGGGCCGCATCCTTGGTGCCCTGACGCTGGGCATCATCGAAATAGGCGGGCACGGTAATGACCACGCCATCGAGATCGCCCCCGAGTGTCTGGGCGCCACGCTCGGCCAGCTTTTTGAGAATTTCGGCCGAGACCTGTACCGGATTGACCAGCCCCTGACGGGTTTGCAGTTGCGGCATGCCATTGTCGGCAGCGATGAACTGGTAGGGTTGCTGGCGGGTATCGATATCGGCCAGCGCCTTGCCCATCATCCGTTTGACCGAGACGATGGTGTTGTGAGGATCGAGTGCCGCTTCGCGCTTGGCATCAATTCCGACTCGAATGGCGTCGCTTTGATAGTGCACCACTGACGGGAGCAGGTCGCGCCCTTGCTCATCGCAAAGGGTATCGGCGTGACCGCTGCGAACCGCAGCGACGAGAGAGTTGGTGGTGCCGAGATCGATGCCGACTGCACGTTTGTGCTGATGAGGTACAGCGCTCTGGCCGGGTTCGGCGATTTGCAGTAATGCCATGGGTAATGAAACTTCCAGCGTTAAAGGATCAAGACTCGAGAAGCGAGTCTTCGAATCGTTCCAGCTCTTCGAGGAGCTTGTCGACAAACTTGAGTTTGCGAACGCAATCAGCGGCAACGAGATCTCTGCCGGCGGCAAGAGACTCGGTCAGCTGCTGCATCAACATCTGGTGATCATGCCTGATCTCGCTACGAAAATCCTTGATGGCGCGCTCAGGGTCGGCGTCATCTTTCAGATCGGCCAGACGCTCGCGCCACTCCAGCTGCTGCATCAGAAACGCGGTATCTTGCAGAGTCTGCTGTTCACCACGGATATCAGTGCCACGCAGGGAGAGCAGATATTCGGCACGGCGCAGCGGCGCCTTGAGGGTGGTGAATGCTTCGTTGATCTGGGCGGCACGTTGCACCGCAGCCAGCTGCTCCCGTTCGGGGGCGGTGGCAAAACGATCAGGATGGAATTGGGTTTGCAGCTGGCGGTAGGTATCAGCCAACTGACGGGTATCGAGCTCGAAGCCTTCAACCAGCCCAAACAGCTCGAAATGATTCATGCAAACCTCTTGGAAACGTTCGCCACAACCTCACTCGCCCCTGGCAAATGAGATGTAGTTGAACGGGTCATGGGCAACCCGCTCAACCACAGACGAAGGATCATTGACGTCAAACAGCTCAGACACTGAAGCTTTCGCCGCAACCACACTCGCCTTTGGCGTTGGGATTGTTGAACTGGAAGCCCTCGTTGAGGCCCTCCTTGACGAAATCCAGCTCGGTGCCATCCAGATGGATCAGGCTCTTGGCATCAACAATAATCTTGACGCCCTGCTGCTCGAACACCTGATCCTCATCGGTCAGTTCATCAACGAACTCAAGCACGTAGGCCAGACCGGAGCAGCCGGTGGTTTTGACGCCAAGGCGCAGGCCAATGCCCTTGCCCCGGTTAGCCAGAAAAGAGGAAACCCGTGCCGCGGCGGCATCTGTCATGGTAATAGCCATACTGCTCTCCGGCGCTTAGAGACCTTTCTTCTGCTTGTAATCGGCGATGGCGGCCTTGATGGCGTCCTCAGCCAGAATGGAGCAGTGGATCTTCACCGGTGGCAGGGCCAGCTCTTCAGCGATATCTGTGTTCTTGATGCCAGCCGCTTCGTCCAGGGTCTTGCCCTTGACCCATTCGGTCACCAGGGAGCTGGAGGCGATGGCAGAACCGCAACCGTAGGTCTTGAACTTGGCATCTTCGATGATGCCTTCGTCGCTGATCTTCAGTTGCAGCTTCATCACGTCGCCACAAGCGGGCGCACCGACCATGCCGGTTGCAACGCTGGGATCATTCTTGTCGAAACCACCGACGTTGCGAGGATTCTCGTAGTGGTCGATTACTTTTTCACTGTAAGCCATATCTCACTCCTGCTAATTCTGTTGCTCACTGACCAGATAGATCAGTGATGAGCCCATTCGACCGTGTTCAGATCGACGCCGTCTTTGTACATCTCCCACAGAGGGGACATCTCGCGCAGACGACCGATGGAGTCACGAATAAGCTTGACCGCGTAGTCAATCTCTTCCTCGGTGGTGAAGCGACCCATGCTGAAACGGATGGAGCTGTGTGCCAACTCGTCGTTCAGACCCAGAGCGCGCAGCACATAGGAGGGCTCCAGGCTGGCGGAGGTACAGGCCGAACCGGAAGAGACCGCCAAATCTTTCAGCGCCATGATGAGGGATTCCCCTTCCACATAGGCAAAGCTGACGTTGAGGTTGCCCGGAACACGTTGCTCCAGATCGCCATTGATGTAGACGGCTTCAATATCCTTGATGCCATTCCACAGACGCTGGCGCAGAGCCAAGATGCGCTCGCCTTCACTCACCATCTCTTCTTTGGCGATGCGGAAAGCTTCGCCCATCCCGACGATCTGGTGGGTCGGCAAAGTACCGGAACGCATGCCGCGCTCGTGGCCGCCACCGTGCATCTGGGCTTCCAGACGAACGCGGGGTTTGCGGCGCACAAACAGTGCACCGATCCCTTTCGGACCATACACCTTGTGCGCAGAGACGGAGAGCAGATCCACTTTCAGTGCTTCCACATCTACCGGGATCTTGCCCACACTCTGAACGGCATCCACGTGCAGCAGGATCTTGCGGGAACGGCACAAATCGCCGATGGCGGCAATGTTCTGAACCACGCCGATTTCGTTGTTCACATGCATGATGCTGACCAGGATGGTGTCATCACGCATAGCATTCTCGATCATCTCGATAGTGAACAGGCCGTTGGGCATCGGCTCAAGATAGGTCACCTCGAACCCTTCACGCTCCAGCTGGCGACAGGTATCGAGCACCGCCTTGTGTTCGGTCTTGGAGGTGATGATGTGCTTGCCCTTGCTGGCATAGAAGTGGGCAACACCCTTGATGGCTAGGTTATTGGATTCGGTCGCACCGGAAGTGAAGACGATCTCGCGGGGATCGGCACCGATCAGTTCTGCCACTTGATTACGGGCCAGATCCACCGCCTCTTCGGCTTGCCAGCCAAAGCGGTGAGAACGGGAAGCCGGATTGCCGAACAGGCCATCCATGGTGAGACACTGCATCATTTTTTCTGCGACACGCGGGTCCACCGGACAGGTTGCCGAATAATCAAGGTAAATAGGCAGTTTCATGTTTTTCTCCGTCACAGTCCGGGTCATACAGAGTCCCGCTGTGGAAAGCACGTTTATAGTTGGACTTTCAAGCTCACATCGCCGTGTTCTGCCCGCTCAACCAGGGACAACACGGTCTTCATTTGTTCATCTTGCTTGCCGGCAATGCGGCGCACATCGGCCTGGCGTACCAGCTCGGCCAGGGTGATATCCCCGAGGAAGCTGGAGATCCGCTCACTCAGGTCGCGCCACAGGGAGTGAGTCAGGCACTGGGTACCGCCGTGGCAACCGCCCTTGCCGAGGCACTTGGTTGCATCGACCGACTCATCGACCGCGGTGATCACTTGACCCACCGAAATCTCGCCTGGGGCCAAACCGAGGCGATAACCACCGCCCGGGCCACGCACGCTGCTCACCAGACCATGTTTGCGCAGGCGGGCAAATAGCTGCTCGAGATAGGACAACGAGATGCCCTGGCGCTCGGAAATATCGGCAAGGGGGACGGGCCCCTGCTCTGCATGCAGCGCCACGTCGAGCATGGCGGTTACAGCGTAACGTCCTTTTGAAGTCAGTCTCATGTGCCTTACCGTCTTGCGAAGCAATTTAATGGGGCACATGGTCACATACCCGACCAAATCAGTCAAGTATATGGTTGAGTAAATCAGTCGGATTAATCCGGTACGCGCGCTTTCTGCACCGAGGTCAGAATACCGCGCAGAATGTTGAGCTCCGCCGCTTCCGGCCGAGCCCGATTGAACAAGCGACGCAGCTTGCTCATCACATGACCCGGATGGTCATCGGCAATAAAACCGGTCTTCATCAGGGTTTGTTCCAGGTGCTGATAAAACCCTTCCAGCTGGGCGGCACTCGGATAGGCCATCTCATCTTCAGGCTCGGCGGCCTGCCCCTGCAGCCAGCGCATCCGCACTTCGTAACAGAGGGTCTGCACCGCCATGGCCAGATTGAGAGAGCTGTAATCAGGATTGGCCGGAATGGCCACGTGGTAGTGGCACTTTTGCAATTCGTCGTTGGTGAGACCAGTGCGTTCACGGCCAAACACCAGCGCGACCGGGTGCTGCATCCCCTCGACTATCGACTTTTCGCCGGCCTCACGGGGATCGAGCATGGGCCAACTCAGGGTTCGAGAGCGGGCGCTGGTGCCAATGACCAGACCACAATCGGCAATCGCGTCGTCCAGAGTCGGGACGATACGGGCATTGGCAAGCACATCGCTGGCACCAGCCGCCAAGGCGAAGGCATTGTCATCCGGCAAGGCTTGCGGATCAACCAATACCAGCTGGGTCAACCCCATGGTCTTCATGGCGCGTGCCGCAGACCCCATGTTGCCGGTATGAGAGGTGTTTACCAAAACGATACGAATCTGATCCAACATGCCCAGTCAATCTTCAGTCAAAAATGGCGCGCAATTGTAACATAAGAGTACGCAATGTTGGCACCGTAAAAGCCGAGCCATTTCAGAACAAAACCACCTGTTTGTATAACAAACCAGCATGAGGGAAGTGAGAAAGGGGGGACTAAACTTGATGGATATCCGATAAACGGCACAGGAGACACAACGCCATGCTTCCTCCCTTTATCTATGAGAGATTGCCCAGCCTCTACCTGCTGGCAGCCATTGCCATTATTACGTTGAGTGAACAGCCCCTGCTCTGGTTTGCAGGCGCCTTGCTGTTTATCGCCGGAGCGGTGACCTGGATGATGCGCTCCAGTTACCGGCGTACCGACCTGATTATCTTTCCGAGCAAACGCTGGCTACAGCCGGAGTGGCTGTATGAAGCGCAGCCCTTCATCTGGCTGGCTGTGGGGCTGGCTATGTCACAGCTGCCCGCCCCTGCGGCACTCATCGCCTTGGTGCCCTGTCTGTGGGCCTGTCGTTGTCTCTGGGCACGGCACCATTATCGTCGCCATGCCCATGGGGTGATTGTCCACTTAAGACGGGATCCCGCCCGGCGCCGTCTGCACCGGAGCCTGCGCTGACTCGGTACGGGCGCGTTCGATAAACGTCGCCAGATCCATCAGGGGATACTTCATCAGGCTTGGCAAGCCATCGAGATCCAGACTGTCCATCAGGTTTTTCACCTCAAGACCCAGTTCGGTATCCCCTTCTATCTTCAGCTTGCGCTGGAAAAAGAGCGAATCCGGATCCTCTTTGCGACCGGCAATCAGGATCAGGTCGTTGGCGGTACCGCTGAAGCAGACATCGGCCTTGTCACACTCGCGAGCCACCACCAGCTGGCCATTCTGCTCACTGATAAACCAGCACAGCTCCAGATCAGAGACTTCGACTTTCAGCCACTTGTCTGCCAGAAACTCGAAATCGCCATCTTCGATAGCCTCTTTGAAAACCCGGGCCAGCAAACTCTCCATCAGCTGCTTTTGCAGATTGAAGGGAACCAGCTTGAGGGGATGGCGCAAGAAGCGCGGAGCCTGTTCGACCAGGCGGCGTTGCAGTTGTTGAAACACGATAGACTCCCTTTTTTGCGCATTCAAACACAGGAAGAGTGGCAAGATCCTGTTGGAAATCAAACTTGTGCAGGGTTACCTCAAGAAGGGTAAAGCCACACAAAGCTGCCTCAGGTCAAAAAGCGGGAGTGCATGGCTGCATACAATCAGGGCTCGTTTGCCCTTCATATGCACTCTCGGAGCGTACCAATGGAATTACTCTGTCCGGCAGGCAGTTTGCCGGCACTGAAAACCGCCGTGGATAACGGGGCCGATGCCGTTTATATCGGTTTCAAGGATGACACCAATGCCCGCCACTTTGCCGGTCTCAACTTTACCGACAGCAAACTGGAGAAGGCGGTGGATTATGTGCATCAACATGGTCGCAAGCTGCATATTGCCATCAATACCTTTGCCCATCCCGGGGCCGATGCACGATGGAAACTGGCGGTTGATCGCGGGGTAGCCCTCGGCGCCGATGCGTTAATCATCGCCGATCTCGCCGTGCTGGAATATGCCAGCCGCCACTACCCCGAGATGGAACTCCATGTCTCGGTGCAGGCCAGCGCCACCAATGCCGCCGCCATTCGCTTCTATCAGCAGCAATTCAATGTCACACGGGTGGTGCTGCCCCGGGTGCTCTCCATGCATCAGGTCAAGCAGCTGGCCCGCGAGACCGATGTTGGCCTTGAGGTATTCGCTTTTGGCAGCCTCTGCATCATGGCCGAGGGGCGCTGCTATCTCTCCTCCTACATGACTGGCGAGAGTCCCAACACCGTCGGCGCCTGCTCACCGGCCAAGTTCGTCCGTTGGGAAGAGACCCCGAATGGTCTCGAGTCGCGGCTCAACGAGGTGCTGATCGACCGCTATGGCCCGGGCGAAAATGCTGGCTATCCGACCCTGTGCAAGGGGCGTTTCGACGTAGATGGCCAGACCTACCACGCGCTGGAAGAGCCCACCAGTCTCAATACCCTGGGTCTCCTGCCCGAGCTCTTCAAGACCGGGATCCAGTCGGTCAAGATTGAAGGGCGCCAGCGCAGCCCCGCCTATGTGGAGCAAGTGACCCGGGTCTGGCGTGCAGCCATCGATGCCTATCAGGCCAATCCCGAGGCCTATCAGGTTAAAGCTGAGTGGGATGCCCAGCTAGCCCGCGTCTCCGAAGGTAGCCAGACTACCCTCGGCGCCTACCATCGTCAGTGGCAATAAGGAGTCCACCCATGCAATTTTCTCTCGGGCCTCTGCTCTTCTACTGGCCCAAAGCCGATACCGAAGCCTTTTACCATGCCGCTGCCGACAGTCAGGCCGACATCATCTATCTGGGGGAGACCGTCTGCAGCAAGCGGCGCGAACTCAAAGTCGATGACTGGATTGCGCTGGCCCGTCAGGTGGCCAGTTCCGGCAAGCAGGCGGTGCTCTCGACCCTCGCCCTTATCTCCGCCCCTTCCGAGCTCAAGGAGGTGAAGCGGCTGGTCGACAATGGCGACCTGATGGTCGAAGCCAACGATCTCGGTACAGTGCAACTCGCCTGGGAGGCAGGGATCCCCTTCGTCTGTGGTCCCGCCATCAACGCCTATAACGCCGATGTGCTGCGCATATTGCTCAAACAGGGGATGAAACGCTGGGTCATGCCGGTTGAACTGTCCCGTGACTGGCTGATCCAGCTCAATCAGGATCTGGGCACCCTGCGCGACCAATTTGAGGTGGAGGTGTTTGCCTACGGCCATCTGCCGCTCGCCTATTCGGCGCGCTGCTTTACCGCCCGATCCCTCGACAAGCCCAAGGACAACTGCGAGCTCGCCTGCATCAACTACCCCACCGGACGACTGGCCAACAGCCGCGAGGGTCAGCGGGTGTTCAATCTCAACGGGATCCAGACCCAGTCCGGTTACTGCTATAACCTGGGTAACGAGCTGGCTGGTATGGAAGGTCTGGTGGATGTGGTCAGACTTTCACCGCAAGGGATGGAGACGCTGGAGATGCTGGCCCGCTTCAAAGCCAACCGGCAGGGCAATCAGCCCCTCGCTCTGCAGCAGGATCGCGATTGCAACGGCTACTGGCGCCAGATCCCCGGCATGAGCCTGGTGGAGTAAACCCGCCATTCGCCCAACAAAAAGGCCTCATCGCGAGGCCTTTTTTACCACTACCTGGCAGTAGATCAGGAGGGCTGATCACCCTTGTTACGAGCGCTCTGGGCACCTGGCGGCAAGGGCTTGCGCGCCATCAACTCCAGCTCCAGCAGCGCATAGCGGTGCTCGATGAAATCATAGACGTTGTTAGATAAGGCCAGCTTGAAGTAACTGATGGCCTCCTTGCGGTTGCCTTTGCCCAGCTCGAACTTGCCCAGATAGAAGTAGGTTTCACACAGGCGCTCGGCAAGCTCCCGGTTATCCTTCACCCCTTTCACCACGTTGCCCATCAGCTGGGAAGCGTTGATCTCGCCGGTATAGAGGCGAACCAGATCCCAGTTCCAGGCATCGTCATCGTACTTGTTGAGACGCTCGCGCATCCGGCTCATTGCGGCCGACGGGTCGAGTTTCTGCTCGGCCAGATAGAGCCAGATCACCCGATAGGGATCTTCCGGCTGCGCCTCGTAGAAACGCTTCATATCGGCCGCGGCCAGCTCAGGACGGTTACCGTAATAGAGGGCGATGCCACGGTTGAGATAGGCATAGTCATAGTCCGGCGCCAGTTCGAGGGCGGAATCGAAGGCATCATAGGCTTCGTCGTAATTCTGCTGCTGTACCAGATAGACGCCGATGAAGTTGTAGGCTTCGGCGAAATCCGGTTTCTCCCGCAGGGCACGGTTGAAATCGAGCCGCGCGAGGGAACGCAGACCAACCCGATCAAACACCACGGCACGCTCATAGAACAACTCTGCCCGTTGCTCGGTGGTCAGTTCCATTTCACTGAGCATCTGCCCGAGTCGGGCGAGCGCCAGCTCACTCTGGTAGGAGACCTGCAGGGGGGTCGCCAACACCAGTGAAGCAGGCTGCGGCTTGGGAACCTTGGGGGTGTTAACCTGACTGCTACTGCTGCAACCCCACATGGGAAGCAACAACAGGATACCGAGGAGGTATCCAATCCCTTTCCTGACGTTCAATGAACACTCCGACGCTTACGCTTGACCCCGCATATGGTAAAGGTCAACTGCCGCTTTGTCATGTAGCTGTGCCCCTCTACCTCAAATAAATCAGGATTCGACAGGGTATCCGGCATCGCACCAACCGCGAAAGCCGCCGTCGACGCTGATCACCTTGCGATAACCCATCTGTTGCAGGTTGTCCGCAGCCAGAATGGAGCGAAAACCACCACCACAATAGAGGTAGAGCTCGGTCTCAAGATCCGGGAACTGGGTCTCGATATCCCGCTCAATCACGCCACGACCCAGATATCGGGCACCGGGCAGATGGCCTTTGGCCCACTCGCTCTCTTCCCGCACGTCGATTAGGTGAAACGTGCGCCCTTCGTCCTGCCAGCGCTTGATCTGGTGAACATCGGTTTCGGTGATGCGGGAGCGGATCCCGTCAACCAGCGCTAAAAAACGGGGATTGTGATGCATGACAAACTCCTGTTGTTTAAATCATGTGCGTCAGCAAACGACACGCAGAGATAAGAAAAGAGCGCCATGAGGCGCTCTTCACTGTTACGGCAGGATTTCCTGTTGGTCCGCACCCTCTTTCTCTACCTGGGTTGGCAGCATGTGCTCGCGCTTGACGCCGAGGAACATGGCAAACGCACTCGCCACATAGATGGAGGAGTAGGTACCGAACGCCACACCGATCACCATGGCCACGGCAAAACCGTGGATCAGCGCACCGCCCTTGAGCAGCAGCGCCAGCACCACGATAAAGGTAAGGCCGGAGGTGATGATGGTACGACTCAGGGTCTCGGTCATGGAGAGATCCAGAATGTACTCGGTATCCCCTTTACGCACCTTGCGGAAGTTCTCCCGCAAGCGGTCGAACACCACGATAGTATCGTTAAGGGAGTAACCCACCAGGGTCATCAGTGCCGCCAGTACGGTCAGGTCGAACTCGTACTGGAAGTAGGCAAAGACACCCAGCGTGATCACCACGTCGTGCACCAGGGAGAGAATGCCCCCCAGCGCCAGACGCCATTCGAAACGCACTGCCACGTAGGCCAGGATACAGAGGATGGAGGCCAGCATGGCCAGCGCACCGTCTGTCGCCAGTTCATCACCCACGGAAGGGCCGACGAACTCAACGCGCTTGAGCACAGCGCCCTCGTCGAGCTGCTTGGCCGCCGCCAGCACTTCGTTACCCTGCTGTTCTACCTTGACCCCCTCTTTCGGGGTCAGGCGGAACAGCACGTCACGGCTGGAGCCAAAGTGTTGCAGGGTTGCCCCTTCAATCTTCTGCTCTTCCAGAGCGTCATGGATCTTGTCCAGGCTCACCGACTGCTGGAACCCCACCTCGATGGTGGTACCACCGGTAAAGTCCAGACCCCAGTTCAGACCCCGATCAAACAGGAAGAACAGGGCTACCACCATCAGCACGGAAGAGAAAACCACACCCGGCTTGGCATAGCGCATAAACGGGATCGGTTTTTCAAAATGTAGAATCTGAAACATCTCTCTATCCTCAGATGGGCAGCTTGTCGATACGCCGTCCACCCCAAGCCAGGTTGATAATGGCACGGGAAACTGTGATGGCAGTAAACATGGAGGCGGTCAGACCAATGCCCAGCGTCAGGGCAAAGCCCTTGATGGCGCCAGTACCGATTCCGAACAGGATCACACAGGTGATCAGCGAGGTCACGTTGGAGTCGGCGATGGTGGAGAATGCTCGATCAAAGCCCAGATGGATGGCTTGCTGAACACCCCGACCGTTGCGGATCTCTTCACGAATACGCTCGTAGATCAGCACGTTGGCATCCACCGCCATACCCAGCGTCAAGACGATACCGGCGATACCCGGCAATGTCATGGTGGCCCCCGGAATCATCGACATGATGCCGACAATCAACACCAGGTTCATACAGAGCGCCAAGTTGGCAACCCAGCCGAACGCGCGGTAGTAGATCCCCATGAACAGCACGATCACCAGCATGGCCCAGCCGATGGCTTCCATACCGCTGTCGATGTTCTGTTGACCCAGGCTCGGGCCAATGGTGCGCTCTTCCACGATCTGGATCGGGGCGATCAGGGCGCCAGCACGCAGCAGCAGCGCCAGGTTGTGGGCTTCGTTGGCGTTGTCGATACCTGTGATACGGAACTGGCTGCCAAGACGCGACTGGATGGTGGCGACGTTGATCACCTCCTCCTGCTTGCGGAACTTGCGCTTGCCATCCGGACCCGGTTGACCGACCGGCTTGTACTCGATGAAGACGGTCGCCATCCCTTTACCGACGTTATCCTTGGTAAAGTTGGCCATCTTGTTGCCACCCTGGCCATCCAGCTTGATGTTGACCTGGGGACGGCTGTACTCGTCGAAACCGGACTGGGCACCCACGATGTGGTCACCGGTCAGGATCACCCGCTTTTGCAGCACCACGGGACGACCATTGCGATCGTTGTAGACCTTGGAGCTGGGCGGGACACGGCCGTCGGCCGCAGCCTGGATATCGGCAGTCTCATCGACCATGTGGAATTCCAGGGTCGCGGTTGCACCCAGGATCTCCTTGGCGCGGGCGGTATCCTGAATACCGGGCAGTTCAACGACAATGCGCTCGGCGCCTTGCTGTTGTACCAGCGGCTCGGCCACGCCCAGTTCGTTGACCCGGTTACGGATGATGGTGATGTTCTGCTCGAGGGCGTACTTCTTCACTTCCTTGATCTTGGCTTCGCTCAGACCAGCCAGCAGGATGAACTCATCCCCTTTCTGCTCGGTAGTGAAGGTCAAATCAGGGTTCTGACGACGCAGATGAGAAACGGCGCGTTCCTGATCGGCTTCGTCACGGAAGATCACCTGCACCTGATCACCGACCCGGCGCACGCCGGAGTAACGGATCTTCTGGGTGCGCAGCTCGGAGCGGAAATCCTGCACCATCTGCTCTTGCTGCTTGGTCAGTGCTTCGGCCATGTCCACTTCCATCAGGAAGTGCACACCACCGCGCAGATCAAGACCCAGCTTCAGAGGCGCCGCACCGATGGCTTCGAGCCAGGCGGGAGTGGAAGGTGCCAGGTTGAGTGCGGTAATGAAGTTGTCGCCCAGCTTGTTGGCAACGATATCGCGCGCCTTCAGCTGGTCTTCGGTGTTCTTGAAACGGATCAGGATAAAACCGTGCTCGAATGCAGCATGTTTGACCGGGATCTTGGCCGCTTCAAGGGTCTCTTTCACCAGATCAAGAGTATCTAGCTTGACTTCGGCACCACGGCTGGCAGAAACCTGCAAAGCCGGATCTTCGCCGTAAAGATTGGGGGCTGCATATAGAAAACCGATGGCGATCACCAGGATCACCATCAGGTATTTCCACAGCGGATAGCGATTCAACACGCTGTGCTCCTTGGGAGATTAAAGGGACTGGATAGAACCCTTGGGCAGAACGGCAGAGACGAAGTCCTTTTTGATGGTGACTTGAGTCTGGTCGTTCAGGGCGATCACCAGGTAATCGCTGTCTGCAGCTACTTTGGCAATTTTGCCAACCAAGCCACCGGAAGTGAGCACTTCATCACCCTTGGACAAGGAGCTCATCAGATTGCGGTGATCCTTGGCACGTTTGGCCTGGGGACGATAGATCATGAAGTAGAAGATCAGGCCGAATACGGCCAGCATGATGATCATTTCCATACCACCACCCTGTGCACCCGGTGCTGCGCCTTCTGCATACGCCTTGGAGATAATGCTCATTTAACAACCTCTTATTGATGTAGATTTAAAAAAACAAAATTATATGTTGTTGTTATTTAACGTCATTTTCAGCTAACGGAGGCACAGGCTTCCCTTGCCGACGGTAAAACTCTGTTACAAAGTCGTCTAATTTACCCTGCTCGATCGCGTCCCGCAAACCCTGCATCACACGCTGGTAATAACGCAGGTTATGAATCGTATTCAGACGGGCACCGAGGATCTCGTTGCACTTGTCCAGATGGTGCAGGTAGCTTCGGCTGTAGTTCTTGCAGGTGTAGCAATCACACTCGGCATCCAGGGTACTGGTGTCGTTGCGGTGCTGGGCATTGCGGATCTTCACCACACCATCGGTGGTGAACAGGTGGCCGTTGCGGGCGTTGCGGGTCGGCATGACGCAGTCGAACATGTCGATACCGCGGCGCACCCCTTCCACCAGATCTTCCGGCTTGCCGACACCCATCAGGTAGCGCGGCTTGTCAGCCGGAATTTTCGGGCAGACGTGCTCGAGGATACGGTGCATGTCCTCTTTGGGTTCACCCACTGCCAGACCACCGACCGCATAACCGTCGAAACCGATCTCCAGCAGCCCCTTGAGGGAGACATCCCGCAGATCTTCGTAGACCGAGCCCTGAATGATGCCGAACAGGGCGTTCTTGTTACCCAGCGCATCAAACTTTTCACGGGAGCGCTTGCCCCAACGCAGGGACATCTCCATGGACTTGCGCGCTTCCTCATAAGTGGCCGGGTACGGGGTGCACTCGTCGAAGATCATCACGATGTCGGAGCCCAGATCGTACTGGATCTCCATGGACTTCTCGGGGTCGAGGAAGATCTTCTCGCCATTGATGGGGTGACGGAAGTGGACGCCCGCTTCGGTGATCTTGCGAATATGGCCCAGGCTGAACACCTGGAAACCACCGGAGTCGGTCAGGATCGGGCCCTGCCAGTTCATGAAGTCATGCAGATCGCCGTGGGCACGCATCACTTCCTGACCCGGACGCAGCCAGAGGTGGAAGGTGTTACCCAGCAGGATCTGGGCGCCGGTTTCACGCACTTCTTCCGGGGTCATCCCCTTGACGGTGCCGTAAGTCCCGACCGGCATAAAGGCCGGCGTTTGTACCACACCACGTTCGAAGACCAGTTGACCGCGACGGGCACGGCCGTCGGTGGTTTTCAGTTCAAATTTCATTGCTACCTCGGCTGCGTCAGATAAACAGTCTGACAATAGGAGGGCCGCTCACGGCCCGGTAAATAAGCTGAAGCTTATGCTTCAACCTGGCGACGGGTGACGAACATGGCGTCCCCATAGCTGAAGAAACGGTACTGCCCGGCCACGGCTGCCTGATAGGCCGCCATCACGTTGTCATAACCGGCAAAGGCGCTGACCAGCATGATCAGGGTCGACTCCGGCAGATGGAAGTTGGTGACCATGGCATCGACAATCTGGAACTTGTAACCAGGGAAGATGAAGATATCGGTGTCACTAAAGAAGGGCGCTAGCGGTTTGCCCTGCGCCAGGGTGACCTTGGCCGCGCTCTCCAACGAACGGACCGACGTGGTCCCCACCGCGATCACCCGACCACCACGGGCACGGGTGGCCGCGATGGCATCTACCACCTCTTGCGGCACTTCCGCATACTCGGAGTGCATGTGGTGATCTTCAATCTTCTCTACCCGCACCGGCTGGAAGGTCCCCGCCCCTACATGCAGGGTGACGAAGGCCGTTTCAACCCCTTTGGCCCGAATTTTCTCAAGCAGCGGCTCATCAAAGTGCAGACCGGCGGTCGGCGCCGCGACGGCGCCCGGCTTTTGATTGTAAACGGTCTGGTAGCGCTCCTTGTCGGCATCCTCGTCGGGACGGTCGATATAGGGGGGCAGCGGCATGTGGCCGATGGCCTCCAAAATCTCCAGCACCGGACGCGGGTCGAGGAAGTGGATCTCGAACAGAGCGTCGTGGCGGGCGCGCATCTCGGCTTCAACGCCGCCATCCATGATCATCCGGGTGCCGGGCTTGGGCGCCTTGGAGGCACGGACATGGGCCAGCACGCTGTGCTCGTCCAGAATGCGCTCGACCAGTACCTCCAGCTTGCCGCCGCTGGCCTTCTGGCCAAACATGCGTGCCGGAATGACACGGGTGTTATTGAATACCAGCAGGTCACCCGGATTGAGCTGATCCAGCACATCCACAAATTGACCGTGGCGCAGGGCGCCAGTTTGACCATCGAGCTGCAACAGGCGGCTGGCGGTACGCTCTGCCATCGGATAGCGGGCAATCAGCTCGTCTGGCAGATCAAAATGAAAATCGGATACTTGCATCTTTCACCTCGGGGGGAATCGGCGGCTAGTCTAGTTATCCCCATCTTCCAAGGCAACCCAAAAGACCAAAAACCCAAGAGAGACAAGGGGTAGCGAGCAATATTGAGACACACATCCGGTTAATGATTCTTTAATGTTCTGTATTGACCCTGATCATGTTTTGCCAATGGGCGCTGGGCTAGGGTGAAAGCAGATACACAAGGAGGCCCACCATGATGACCCTATCCGAAATCATGACCGAACATCCCTTCACTCTGGGTCCGTCAAACAGTGTCAAACAGGCGATGGACCTGATGCAGCAGGAGCGGATCCGCCACATTCCCATCGTCGACGAGCAGCATCACCTGCTGGGGCTGGTAACCCTCACCGATATCCTGGCCACCCGGGAATCCAAGCTGCTGCTCATCAGCCCGGAGCGGGAAGCCGAATTTACCGACAGCGTACAACTCGACGAGATCATGACACGGCAAGTGGCGAGCGTAGATCCTCACGCCGGCATCAAGGAGGCGGCACTTTATCTGCAGCGGCACAGATATGGCTGCCTGCCGGTACTCAAAGGACGCAAGCTGATCGGCATTGTCACCGAGTCGGACTTCATTGCCGTGGCCATCAACCTGCTGGAATTGATGGAAGAGCAGGAACCACCTACCGACTTTTGACAGCTCTGACTGTAATTAAATTACAATAAAAGCGTTTTCAGCCGTCAAAACAAGCTGAAATGATGAAACACTTTCATTTTGACTGAAAAATTACACCAAATGCTTGCCTTGTGATCTGCGTCACACTATCATCCCTCTCATGCAATAGTTGCCGAGGGGGAGACGAGGGATTGTGCACCCATTATCTTCCTCTCATATGTCTGCAAGTTTGCACACCCCGTAGTTAGTCTTTGCTGTAAAGCATTTGTTTATATAGCCATTCCTTGTTTGATGACCCGGCCCTGTCGTTGCGATAGCGCCGGGATTTTTTTATCTGCGCTTTTCGGCTTCCCCCTTACCAGCACATCCCCCATCGCTGCGAGCAGCTGCCTCAACCTCCTGCGCCACCCGTTTGCACCACCGTTTATCTCATCGCGTCATCGTGGATCTGCACACCCCTTCTTATGCCTTGAAAAGGCGATGTAGCGCACAGATATTGAACCACGACAAGGCGTTATCTCAGTAGGCCAGAGATATTCATGTTAGGTACAGCCATAGTGAGCTATCTAATAAGTAGATTTAAGCGATTCAAAATTGCGGCTTTTATCGATTAGCGGAAGCCCCTATGATGAATCCATCGAAAGTTAAGCGCCTCGTCTGGCAAGACTCTTCAACACCAGACCGGCATATGTACATCACCAAGGAGCAATTACATGTCTACCTACATCAACACTGAAATCAAGCCGTTCAATGCTACCGCCTACCACAATGGCAAATTCGTTCAGGTGTCTGACGCTGACCTGAAAGGCAAGTGGTCCGTGGTCTTCTTCTACCCGGCTGACTTCACCTTCGTTTGCCCGACCGAGCTGGGCGACCTGGCTGACAACTACGCTGAATTCCAGAAACTGGGCGTCGAGATCTACTCTGTCTCTACCGACACCCACTTCACTCACAAAGCATGGCACGACACTTCTGACACCATTCAGAAGATCCAGTACCCGATGATTGGTGACCCGACTGGTACCATCACCCGCAACTTCGGCGTGATGATCGAAGAAGCTGGTCTGGCTGACCGCGGTACCTTCGTAATTGACCCGCAGGGCATCATCCAGATCGTCGAGATCAACGCTGGCGGCATCGGCCGTGATGCACTGGAACTGCTGCGCAAAGTCAAAGCAGCCCAGTACGTTGCCTCCCACCCGGGTGAAGTGTGCCCGGCTAAATGGAAAGAAGGCGAAGCCACTCTGGCCCCGTCCCTGGACCTGGTAGGCAAGATCTAAGCCTCCGGCTTCCAAGACCGGCCCGTATAAGGGCCGGTTTTGTTTCCGGCCCCAAGCAAAGGCGCCGGTCTGCTTTCCGGCCTTGCCAAATAGACCTGAAAGCAGACCGACTCACATTTAATGCCAACTCGCCATTACAAGAAGGAATTCGACCATGTTGGATACCAACCTCAAACAACAGCTGAACACCTATCTGCAGTACATCGTCAATCCCATCGAGATCAGCGTGTCCGGCAACGACAGCGACAAATCTGCAGAGCTGCTGGCACTGGCCAGCGAGATCGCCGAGATGTCCCCCAAGATCACCCAGACCTCTGGCACTGCCGTTCGCAAGCCTTCCATGAGTGTCGCGCCGCAGGGCCAAGCTCCGCGCGTTCACTTTGCCGGCATCCCCATGGGTCATGAATTTACTTCTCTGGTACTCGCCCTGCTGCAAAGCGGCGGCCACCCCTCCAAGGCCGATGCGGCCGTGCAGGAGCAGATCCGCAATCTCAAGGGTGAGTTCCACTTCGAGACCTATATCTCCCTCTCCTGCCACAACTGCCCGGACGTAGTTCAGGCCCTCAACCTGATGGCGACCCTGAACCCCGGCATCACCCACACCATGATCGACGGCGCCCTGTTCCAGGATGAGGTCAATGAGCGTCAAATCATGGCGGTACCGAATGTTTACCTGAACGGTCAACCGTTCAGCCAGGGCCGTATTTCACTCGAAGAGATCGTCGCCAAACTCGACACCGGCGCCGCAGAGCGCAAAGCTGCCGAGCTGAATGAGAAAGCTCCCTACGACGTACTGGTGGTGGGCGGTGGCCCGGCCGGCGCCGCAGCGGCCATCTATACCGCTCGTAAAGGCATTCGCACCGCCATCGTTGCCGAGCGTTTCGGTGGTCAGGTAATGGACACCGTCGGCATCGAGAACTTTATCTCAGTGCCCTATACCGAAGGCCCCAAGCTGGCCGCCAGCCTGGAGCAGCACGTCAAAGAGTACGGCGTTGAAGTGATCACCGAGCAGCGCGCCGCCGCCATCAGCAAAGATGGATATGTGAACGTGGATCTTGCCTCTGGCGCCACTTTGAAGAGCCGCGCCGTGATCCTGGCTACCGGTGCCCGCTGGCGCGACCTGAACGTGCCGGGCGAGCTCGAGTACCGCACCAAGGGCGTGGCCTACTGCCCGCACTGCGATGGTCCCTTCTTCAAGGGCAAGCGAGTAGCTGTGATCGGTGGCGGTAACTCCGGCATCGAGGCAGCGATCGACTTGGCTGGCATCGTCGAGCATGTGACTGTGGTGGAGTTCGCCGACACCCTGCGTGCCGATGAAGTGCTGCAGAAGAAGGCTCGCTCCATGAGCAATATCGACATCATCATGAGCGCGCGCACCACCGAAGTGATCGGTGATGGCAGCAAGGTGGTCGGTATGGACTACGAAGATCGCACCACCGGTGAGATCAAACACCTGGCGGTGGCGGGTATCTTCGTCCAGATCGGCCTGGTACCGAACACCGAGTTCCTGAAAGGGAGCGAGATTGCCCTGACCCGCTTTGGCGAGATCGAGATCGATACCAAAGGGGCGACCTCCCTGCCCGGCGTCTACGCCGCAGGGGATGCCACCACGGTACCGTTCAAGCAGATCATCATCTCCATGGGTGCTGGCGCCACCGCCGCACTGGGTGCGTTTGATTACCTCATCCGCAACCCGGCGCCGGAAGCAACCAAAGCTGATGCTGTGACTGCCTGATAAACCCCGCCAACAAAAAGCCGACGCTCGATTAAGTAAACACGAGCGTCGGCTTTTTTATATCTGCATCGATGCGCAATAAAAACCCCGCAGCAAATGGCGGGGTTGTTCATGACTGGACTTAAACGACGGGCATCACTCCAGCAAGAAAACAGCCTCGATATTATCACTTACCGTGATCTGCTGTTGTTGATAGCTGTTGTCCGCCATATCCGCCGCAGGAGCAGCCATCGCCATGCCCTGCACCACCTTCAGGTTGCGGCTGTAGGCGGTAATGGGCGAAGCATTGCGGTACTCCACACTGTAGACCTTGCCAAGCTTCATCCCGAACGCCTTGGCCAGAGATTCAGCCTTGGTTTTGGCATCCTCAACGGCATTCAAACGGGCCTGCTCCTTGATGACCTGCGGCGATTTCAACCCGTACTCAATCTGGGATACGGACTCCAGCCCGGCTTTGAGTGCGGTATCCATCAGGGGGCTCAACTTGTCGAGCTGATAGAGCTTCACCGCCAATTGTCGCTGAGCACGATACCCCAACAATACCGGCTTCTTGTTCTCGCCATACTGATATTCCGGAGAAACCATCAGGTTGCCAGCCTCAACATCGCTGCGCTTTATTCCCAGCCCTTCCAGTTGGCTGAAAAAGGCTGCGACCTTGGTATCGACCTGCTGCTTGGCCTTGAGGCCCTGCTTATCCAGTGCACTCACCGCCACATTGAGGGTGAGCATATCGGGTTCGGTCTTCTGCTCGGCATAGCCACTCACCACCAGATGGGGCGCTTGCGGCACTTCAATCGCCAGCAGCGGAGCACTGACAACCAGAGCGGAAAGAGTAAGAAGGGGACGCCACATAGAAAAAAACCTCAATCGGAAAGATTGAGGCCATTATGCCCGTGCAGCTACGGGATTCATATATCGTGCAAGGGGGGGAGCTGATCCAGTATCTGATTGGTCAGATCGAGACTAATGGTGACCATGCTGCCGGGATCCTGGCTCTGGTTTGCCATATCCAGCGCAGGAGCCGCGCCACAGACCAACACCTCATCATCGAAATGGAACGAGTCCCACGACAGAACGTGTCCTTGCACCTCCTGTCCGATATTGGTGCCACCACTATCCTCCTCCATCGCAGACCAAGGGATGGTATCAGATGGTCCTAGCAAATCTTGCAACAACGGAGAGTGAAAACTGGCCAGCGGATACTCCTGCTGCCCCTGATGATGGCCAACCAAAATCATGTTATGGGCAGACTCGGTATCCATGACCGGTACATAAGTGATAGAGGCCGTAGCGAAGTCAACATAGAGCGAGCCCGCTACATCACCGGCCTCATTCTCAATCTCCATCCCATCCAGCCGATCCCCCGCGATCGAGGCCTGATAGCCAAACTGGCCTGCGCAGGTAATGTTCCCCTGCCCATCCCAGCTATAACGGATGCCATCAATGTCGACCCAGTTGAATGACTGCATGATTACCCCTCTCCTCTACTGCCGCTATCTTATCCATCCCCTTGAGGAAAAAACAGGGGCCAGGCAAGCCCGGCCCCGTTCAAGGGTTAAATATCAACCTTAAGGTTACCGTCATCCAGTAGTTGCTTGATGATATCCTGGTTAGAACCCAGAGAAGCCAGATCGAGTGTATTCTGGAACTGAATTGTCAGTTCCGCCTCCCCACCAGCCCCTGCAGGATCGATCGTCAACGTCTTGGTGGCCGTGTTGAACTGCAGATAGTTGATCAGCACGGCTGCCAAGTCTTCGTTGTCCCCCAGCGCTGGTACGCCAACCAGCAGATCAGACAGATCCAGCACATCGCCACCGCTGGCCGTTCTACCCAGAGTGAAGTCAGTTATGCTGTCGGTACTGCCATCAGCATCCCCCGCCAACCACTTGAAGGTGTCGCTACCAAGACCGCCGATCAAAATGTCATCACCCAGACCACCAATCAAAGTGTCATTGCCCGCCCCTCCTTCCAGACGGTCATTGCCATCATTGCCATTAAGCACATCAGCACCTGCATGGCCGAGTAATACATCATCTTCGCTGGTGCCTACGAGGGCATCATTGGCATTGGTACCTTCCATTACTATCGGTGCCACCGTGGCACTGGAAGCAATATTGATGGTCAGCTGAGCTGTATCCTGATCTCCATCACTTTGTGCCAGTTGATAGTTGAACACATCCGCCTTGCCCACATTGTTGAGATCCGGGTTCGGAGTATAGGTGTAGGTACCATCACTGTAGACTTCGAGTGAGCCATAAAGCCCAACTACTGTTTGGCTCGTGGTAACTGCGGTATAGCTGCTGCCATTCCAGATCTTGAGCACAGTGCTCTCCGCTCCGATGGCATCAACACTTCCCCAAGGATCGCCACTCATCATGTCGTGGTTGGGCTCGGTTAACAGATTGCCATGTGCAGCCGTCAAGGCAATCGCAGTCGTCACGTTGAGTTTGATATTATCCAGCTGCAAAGTGGAGTCAGAGTTACCAGAACCATCATTCACCGAGAAATAAACCCGGTAGCGTGTCCCAGCATCCAGGGTAGACGTCGTGATAGTCGACAACGAACCCGGATCACCGGATAGATTACCGCTAAAGCCAACGCCAGAGAGTTGAACCCAGCTTGAACCATCGAATTTGTACAGATTCCAAGTCACTGTATCGCTGGCATGTACGTTAGCTCTATCGTATTGGAAGCTAAGTGTGGTTGTATCTGCCAGCCCAGTGACGAACTCTGGGGTCAAAAGCTGTGCAGCACCTGCGCCATCATCATTTCTATCAACGAGTTGTAATATGCCTCCACTAACACGGCCGTCCAGGGTTGAAGTATCTAGCGTACTGACAATCCACTTGTTGCCATTGCTCGCCACGGCATCGCCAATGGAACTGGAGCTCAAGTACATCACACTCCGACCAGTGCCAGAAGTGTCATAGATCCAGGGATTGTACCCGGCACCACTGTTCGCAGAATTGGTCGTATCCCCAAAGTCTGCCAGTGTGGTGCTGGTCGTAGCCCCCGGGATCATGATCTGGGTTACCAGCGCTTCATCACCGTTGTCATAGGCGATAACATCACTGGAATCTGTCGTGATCATGTTGAGTACGCCGGTCTTCACGTCCCCATCCGCATCGCTGATGGTGTAGCGGAAGGTCTCTGTATAGTCATTTGCCACGTCCAGCGACAAGCTATAGCTATATGCCCCTGTCAACAAATTGACCGAGAAAGTTCCCCCACCATGAGTGGGAATAGTTAGCACATGCGTTATTGCGTTGTAGCCGGAATACGTCGTGGTATACACCACATCCGGGGTTTCCGGGTTGCCATCTGCATCATGAGAGATACTGGTGATTGGCAAGGTCGCCGGACCATCAGCACCGAATACAACCCCAGCATCAGTCAGCAAATTCCCTGTGGTTGGGACCTGTACTGTCCCGGACAGGGTCGAAGCCAGCTGACTCAGATCCGTGACAATGATAGCCGGTTGCTGTTGACCAGAGCTTCCGTTGTAAGCTATCGGCGTCAGCGCGCCAGCGGTTGCGCCGGTACCCATGCCCAGGGCATAAGCATTGATATCATTACTGTTAAGGAAAGCTTCCCAAGCGGTTTGTTCCGCTGTGTTGATGCCCGTACTTCCGGTACCGCTAACACCTGGCCAATTGGTACTTTCGGTGGGTTCCCCATCGGAGAGGAAATACAGCACACTCTGACCACCGATGATTTTTCCTGCCGAGTCGTAAGCTGACATAGCCTTGATCAGAGCATCGTCATAATCAGTCCCGCCATTACCCAAATAGTCGGTAACACCATTAATGACATTCAAAGCCTGAGTGGCTGTCAGCCAGACATCGCCAGATCCCAAGAAGTTAGTGGTTGCCGAGCTGGCAAAACCAACCAGACGCACCATTACGTCCCCTACATCGTCATAGTCACTAATGAGCTGCAGAATGGATGCCTTGGCAATGGCCATGCGGGTAGCAAATCCAGCCACTCCCGAGGCGTAATCCATGCTGCCTGATGTATCCAGGATGATCATAAGATTGGTGCTTGGATTCGAAAACTCCTCGACACGGGTATTAAGGTCAACAGGCTGTGCCGGCACATCATCCACTATCTTCACGCTCAGGGTGTTCGTCGCCGAGTCCCCATCGCTGTCCACCAGGCTCACCGCGAAGTCTTCAAACAGGCTGTTGTTGCCATTCGCCGTCGGGTGCGCCTCGTTGTCGTTCAGGGTGTAGCTGTAGCTCACCAGCCCGGTCGCCGAGTTGTACCCGGTGATGGTCAGGGTGTTGCCCAGCGGCGTGGTCACCCCGCTCAGCGGGAAGCCCGCCACCACCCCGTTCACCACGATGTTGATGCCACCCACGCTCAGGCTCTGCACCCCGTCCGGTGCGCTGATGGTGAAGCTGCCGGGCACCGTGGTCGACTCCTTACTGCTGTCCGACCCCGCCGACTCAATGTCGCCGCGCCCTGCCAGCAGATCATCTTCGTACACGATGGCATCGCCACCCGCCCCTTGTGGAATGAGGTTGGTGATGGTCACCCCGTCATCGTCGTTCCTGATGGCCAGGGTCAGGGTCGCCGTGCTCACATCCCCGTCCGCATCGGTCAGGGTATAGGTGAACACTTCACTCCCCGTCGCCCCGCCCGGCAGCGCCACAAATTGCGGGTCTGCCGGGTCGAGGGTGTAGGTGTAGGTGCCATCGGCATTGAGCACCAGGCTGCCGTAGATCCCGGGCAGAGTGCGCGCAGTCACCGCCGCACCATCCGCCCCCTGCACGTCGTTGGTAATGACGTTGCCGGTGAGGGTGACGCTGCTTTCGCTCGCCGTGCCATTGGTGTCGTTCACCGCCGTCGGTACATCATCCACTATCTGCACGCTCAGGGTGTTCGTCGCCGAGTCCCCATCGCTGTCCAC
>NZ_JBFOCL010000013.1:0-63986 GCF_040907785.1 Aeromonas sp. s8 | reverse complement strand
GCAGGCAGCCGCGCCTTGATGTCGATGATGCGGGAGTTGGGGTATCAGATTGGTCGATTCAAAGTACGTAACCTGATGAAGGAAGCCAGTCTGGTACCCAAGCAACCGGGCGCACACCGCTATAAGGTGGCTCAGTCTGAACGACCGGACATTCCCAATCTGCTGGCCCGCGAATTTGATGTCCAGCAACCCAATCAGGTGTGGCGATATCACCTACGTCTGGGCAGGTGGCCGTTGGCATTACCTAGCAGCGGTGCTTGACCTGCACACCCGGCGGGTCGTGGGCTGGGCGATGTCTGATAAGCCTGATGCAGAATTGGCAATCAAAGCTCTGGAGATGGCCTATCAGCAGCGGGGTTGCCCATCCGGTGTGCTATTTCACTCTGACCAGGGCAGCCAATATGGCAGCCGGGCATTTCGGCAACGACTGTGGCGCTATCGCATGACCCAGAGTATGAGTCGGCGTGGCAACTGCTGGGATAACGCCCCGATGGAGCGGTTGTTCAGAAGCCTGAAGTCAGAGTGGCTGCCGGCAACGGGATACATGAGCGTGCGGGAGGCAAAGCGGGATATCAGTTATTACCTGATGGATTACTACAACTGGCGGCGTCCACATCAACACAATGAAGGGATACCGCCAGCAAGAGCCGAAGAACGGCCTAACCAAGTGTCCGGATTTAGTTGACCACTACACTGTCAGAAAGCGTCGAGTGTAGCGGTCACTATGGGTTGGGGCAGTGGCCGCTTGATTTGGGAAACAGCGCCCTAAAGTAGCGTAAATACGGCACCGGTTTGCGGCCGGTGCCAGCTGATAACTAGATCTGTACAATCTGTGCATATTAAATATATCTCGATACAACAAACAAGTTACGTGATTAGTGTTTTTTTTATTGCTAATAACCTTGAAATTACTTCTTTTAATTTTTCAATTGGGTGTACAAGCGCAATTCTAATGTATCCTTCTGAGGATGCTCCGTACTCAGAGCCTGGGACTGTTGAGATGTGTGCTTGCTCAAGAATAATTTCAGAAGCGACGATTGAATTTTTTGATATCCAGCTAACATCTACTAATATATAGAAGGCGCCATCTGGTTTTATATATTTTATAGCAAGCCTGTCTAATTCTGAGCAGAAATAGTCAGCTCTTGATTGATATTTTAGGCAAGTGTCTTTGATGTATTTTGGGGGCATTCTTTTAAATGCGGAATATACTATTTGCTGATCTATGACGCTGGGGCATGTTATTACGTGTGATTGGCATTTAGTTAAGGTGGAAATAGTTTTACTCTCTGCTAAAATATATCCAACTCTATATCCTGGTATAGCTATGTTTTTAGAAAATCCACTCAGATAAATAATGTTTTTGATGTTGTCATTAAAATCTTTCATCAAGGTTTTTCTTTGATGAAAATCAATGTCTTCATAAATTGCATCTATTACCAATGGGATTTTTTGCGCTGATAACGCATTATTTAAAAGAATGAGATCCTTTTTTTTCCAAAATACTCCAGTCGGATTTACAGGGTTGGATATCAATACCATTTTTGTTTTTTCTGTGATGGAGTTGATTATGTCACGTACATTACAGATGAATTTATTCCTTGCTGAGCTTTCGATATTTACGGATACCCCACCATATAAATCCACTAAACTGCTATAGCTTAACCAGCATGGCTTTGTTATAATTATTTCGTCATTTTCATCAATATATGTCATAAATAAATAGTTTAGTGCTTGTTTAACTCCTGGTGTTATAATGACATTTTCTTTTGTGTATTTGGTTCCATGTAGATCGTTAGTTTTATTAGCAATCAATGATCTTAACTCAGTAGTTCCTTGAACTTGGCCATATTGTGATGAGCTATCTATTTCATAGGAAAAAATAAGGTCATCTATGCAAATGGGGGGGCGGTGGTCTGGCTGCCCAATACTCGCATCTATAAAATCGCTATGAATGGCAGACATTTCTTTAGCCCGGTTAGAAATGGTAATTGATGCAGGCATTTTTACAAATTTCAACCTTTTGCTTATTTTTAACATATTGGCTTTTCACTTATTTTAATAATGAAAAATGTATATTTGATAGTCATATTTTTTTGAGGCAAAAGCTTTGAATTTCCGCCATGTCCATAGTAATCATGGCTATTTCCCAGTTTGACTCATGACAGAAATCACTTACAGCCTCCATTACACCATAACGATATTGTGCTACCCAATTACCTTGTTGATAATCATGGCCGGCAATAAATCCACCTGGTTTTATTTTAGAGGCGCTGAGCCTAAGTTCTTCACGTGTGAGTTCATAACTATGGTCAGTATCAATATATATCCAATCAAAAAATGAATCTGGGAATATCTGGAGAGCATCTAATGATTCACGCCGATGAATAATGACTTTTCCATCTCTTTGCTCTTTCTGAAATTTTGATTTCACTTCCAGATATAATGGCTCTCCATAACGTTCAGAGCTCCAGACATCGATTAGATGTAGACTTTTAGGGGCATTAATATCAAGAATTTTTTTACTGAATTCTCCACCAGCGACACCAATTTCAGCAGCAGTACCTCCTTTAGGTAGAATATCTAGAAGGCTCTCCCTATTGGGGATTAGGATTGCATTTTTTATATGGGATTGCTGAAGAGAGCTTTTGGGGATTTTTTTTTCTTTATCAAAGCGAATTTTTTTTATCGCATTTTCATATAAATGAAAAGTCTGCATTACTTCAGGTAATTCTGTCGGAGTTATACCCTCTGGGAGTCCATATGAACGTAAAGTATTATTTATTTCTTTCACAAAAGTACTTGCAATAACAATAAAGTCAAAATTTAATTGTCCAAGTTCACTTGGATGATAAGTTTTTTTTCCCATCCAAATAGTCCCTTTTTTGGCTGGGTCACTATCAACAAATCCGATTATATTAAAGTTTAATGCTAAGGCGGGTAAAAAATGTAATGCATAGCTCGATGTGCCATATATTATTACTTGCATAAAAACTCCAAAACGAGGGTTCAATAATCCAAAGTTAATACGCTTAATATTCGTTCTTGTTGTGAGTTAGTAAGATAAGGAAATAGAGGGATAGTGATGGCTTCAGCGTAAAAATGTTCAGCATAAATTAGTGAATATCGATTTTTTTCACTATACCAAGGTTGCTTGTATATCGGCATATAGTGCACGTTGGCCCCAATCCCATGATCGCGTAGTAGCTGGAATAGGTTAAAGCGTTGTTCGGGTACTACATGGTGTACATACAGGTGGAAAGCACTGTTCCGTTCTTTGCCAAAATAAAGTGGCAGATGTTCTGGGGCTAATGTTTCAAAGTAACGGCGGGCAATCTCGCCACGTGTTGCGATCCAACTTTTCAGATTGACCATTTGGCTTAATCCCAATGCAGCCTGGATATCGGTCATTCGGTAGTTGAAGCCGAGCATCTGCTGCTCATAGTACCAAGGACCATCCGGTTCATTGATAAAGTCTTCCGGTTCGCGGGTGATACCGTGGCTGCGGAGCATGCGCATCGTCTTGGCAAGCGCAGGGTCGTTGGTCATGGCCATCCCCCCTTCGCCGGTGGTGATGATCTTCACCGGATGAAAGCTGAAGACGGTGATATCGCTGTAGCGGCCATTGCCGGTGGGTTCATCGTGATAGCGAGCCCCCAGGGCGTGACAGGCATCCTCGATGATCCGAAAGCCATACTCTTGCCCCAAGCGATGGATCTCTTTCATATCGCAGGGGAGGCCGGCAAAGTGTACCGGTATTACCACTTTAGGTAGTTTCCCTTCCGCCTTGGCGGCAATCAGCTTCCTCTCCAGCTCCACTGCGCACATGTTCCCTGTATCGGGCTCAATGTCGACGAAGTCGACTTGTGCACCGCAATAGAGAGCACAGTTGGCGGATGCAACGAAGCTGATGGGCGATGTCCAGACCCAATCCCCGTGGCCGACGCCCAGCGCCAGACAGGCGATATGCAATGCTGCAGTACCTGAATTGACCGCCACCCCGAATTTAGCTCCACAGTAGTCGGCAACCGCTTGCTCGAAGCGGGGAACGACCGGCCCTTGGGTCAGGAGGTCGGACTTGAGAACTTCCACGACAGCATCGATATCTGCCTGGCTGATAAATTGACGGCCGTAGGGGATCATTCTGCTACCTTGCTCTGGTTCATCTTCTGTAGCTGTTCAATGGAGAAAAAGTCAGGGTTGCTTCGAGAGTTGTATTCAAATCCCTGCTCGACCATCTTTCCTTTTTCGCCCGCAGCTGTCTTTGAGAAGTCGTTGTTGCGATTATTGAAGTTGATTGTTGGGCCGATCACGAAGAAGTCATCAAACTCAAAGGTGTGATAAGAGTCATCGGCAGGGCACATCACTTCATGGAGCTTCTCTCCCGGGCGAATGCCGATGATCTTGTGTGGCAGGTTTGGAGCCATGGCACTGGCCAAATCTGTGATGCGAACAGATGGCAATTTGGGAACGAATATTTCCCCCCCCTTCATCCGCCCAAAATTGTCCAGAACGAAATCCACCCCTTGTTGCAAGGTAATCCAGAAACGAGTCATCTCTTCATGGGTGATGGGCAAGGCATCAATACCCTGATCAATCAGCTTTTGGAAGAAGGGAACAACAGATCCACGGGAGCCAACTACATTGCCGTACCGAACGACTGCAAAACGGGTTGGGTCTTGACCCGCAATGTTGTTGGCCGCCACGAAGAGTTTGTCTGATGCCAGCTTGGTGGCGCCATAGAGATTGATCGGGTTGGCGGCTTTGTCAGTTGAGAGGGCAATAACTTTTTTGACTTGATTGAGCAAAGCGGCCTGGATGACGTTCTCTGCACCATGGATATTGGTTTTAATACACTCCATGGGGTTGTATTCAGCGGCGGGCACTTGCTTGAGTGCGGCAGCATGAACCACGTAATCCACTCCACGCATTGCCATGGTGAGGCGGTTGGCGTCTCTGACATCCCCAATGAAATAACGCATGCAGGGGTCGTTGAACTCTTGCTGCATCTCGAACTGCTTCAGCTCGTCGCGAGAATAGATGATAAGGCGTTTGGGTTTATAACGTTCCAGTACTGTCTTGACCAATCGCTGGCCAAACGAGCCAGTGCCACCTGTGATCAGTAGCGTTTTATCGTTGAACATTGTGGGCATCTCGTCTCAAAAACAGTAGATGAATCATATGCTAGCAAATAAAGTACCAGCTTTTTCTGTAAAGAGTGTGATCAATTCATAAAAACGGTTTTAAAGCCAAGGGCATCACTCAGGTCTTGATCTCTTTGGCTTTTGTTACTTTCTGATTGCTCTGCATATATCCGCCACCGCATTAAGGGCTCTCGGGGTGAATCGGTGCAGCTCATCCGAGTTGATCAAATCGAGTCGCTGATGCTGCACCGCGTCGAGATTAGGCCACTTCTGCCAGTGACGCAGAGCGTCAGGATCTTGACTCCCGGCCAGGATCAGCGATGGGTTGGCTCTGATCACCTGTTCCATGTCCACTTGAGGGTAAGGGGTCTTGGCATTCGCCATGATGTTGATCCCGCCGCAGAGTTCGATGGCCTGAGCCGGCCAGGCATTGCCACTGACGCTGGTGAGCGGCGGGTACCAGAGTTGGTAGAACACCTTGACGCCGGTTGGTTGGCCATAGCGCTGTTGCAGGGAATGCAGGCGCGCCAGATAGCGATCGGCGGCTTCGTTGGCACTCTTCTCCACTCCAAGCAATTTGCCCAGCGCCCGCATCTCGGTCGCCAGCGAGGCAAAATCGGTGGGTTCAGAGTAGAACACCGGGATACCCAGCTGTTCCAACGGGGCCAGCATCTGTGACTGGGCCGAGCGCCAGCCCAGGATCAGGTCCGGTTTTTGTGCCAGCAGGGCCTCGACATTGATGCTGCGATAATTGGCCACCTTGGGTTTGTTTTTCACCTCGGCGGGATAGTCTGAGGCATCGTCGATGGCCACCAGCTTGTCACCGGCGCCGATGTCATAAAGCAGCTCGGTAAGATGGGGTACTATGCTCACCACCCGGGTCGGCGTTGCGGCCTGCAGGGCACCGGGCAACCAGGCAATCAGTACGCAGGGCAGCCAGAGCGGTAATCGCAACCATCTAACCATGAAGTAACCCCGCCACAGTGACAAGCTGTGCCAGCATCAACCAGCCCCAGCCAATTCCTTGCAGAATATTGAGCACCTTGCGCGGAGTCTCGCTATCTGGCTCAGCACCCGTGCCGATGACTGGCCAGCGCAGGAGAGCCCCCTGATAGTAGCGAGGACCACCAAGGCGGATCCGGCACTTGTCTACCAGCAAAGTGAGCAGCATCCCCATGGCGGGATAGGGCCAGAGCGCGCCACTTCGCAGCAACTGCGCAGCCTGCTTGAGACGGCTTGCCAGCAGTGGCAGTCCCAGCAGCAAAATGACGGAGGCATTGAGCCCCTGATAGAGGGCGCTGGCGGCGCGACCAAAGTGGTCGAAGGCGGGATCTTTGCGACTCCAGCTCAGGTTCATCAGCTGCACCAGCCGCCAGAGCAGGGCGCCCTGTACGCCGGCCAGAGCATATCCCAGCAGTGGGCCAGCCCATTGGCCTACCAGACGCAGGGCGCAGCTCTCCGTCACCGCTTTGGCGAGCCCCATGGCCGAGAGTTTACCGGTCTCCCGCTTAAGCCAGGGAGCCGCCTGCAATCTCGCCAGCGGCAGGGTCTCCTGGGCGGCGAGCGAGCGGGTGGCATGGGCGAGTTCGCGCAGCGGGCGGGATTCGAGCATCAGCAGCAGGAACAGCATGTCGAAGATCGGCTCGCTCAGGGCCAGATTGCGCAGCGACCAGAGCCCGGCGGCGCAGGGGAGCCAGACTACCAGCATTGCCAGCAGGCCGGCCTGCATTTGCTGGCCGGGTGAACCATCAGGTCTGTGTACCTTGTGCCCCAGGCGGATCAGCAGGGGCGTGACGGCCGAAAGACGCAGATGGGATGGCCACGGGATCACCACCTCCAGCAGGGCTGCCCCCACCAGAATGGCCGCCGTCGTCGAGAGGAAGGCGTCGGCCATCAAATCAAACGAGCCGTTCTCGATCACAGCTTGCCGAGCATCTTGATGATCACTTCGGCGGAGTGCTTGCCGGCCACTTCGATGAAGGCATCGAAGGATTCAACCTGTTCCTTGCCAGCGATATCGGACATGGCGCGTACCACCAGATAGGGCACCTTGAACATGTGGCACACCTGACCGATGGCGGCACCTTCCATCTCGACCGCCAGCATTTGCGGGAAGTCGGCGCGAGCCTTGGCGATGGCGTCCGGTTTGCACATGAACTGATCGCCGGTGCAGATAAGGCCGACCTTGGTCTGGTGTTTGCCCTGCTCGGCGATGCAATCCTGAGCGACTGCAATGAGCTTCTCGTCGCAGGGGAAGGCGGCAGGTTGCTGCGCCATCTGGCCCATCTCGTAACCAAAAGCGGTCACGTCGACATCGTGGAAACGCATCTCGCTGGCGATCACCACATCACCGATATGCAGGTCCTGGGCAAAGCCGCCCGCAGAGCCGGTATTGATGACGCAGTCGGGGGAAAACTTTTCCAGCAGCAAGCTGGTGGCCACGCTGGCGGCGACCTTACCGATACCGGAGCGGGTCAGGATCACCTCTTTGCCTGCCAGCATCCCTTGATAGAACTCGCAGCCGCCCAGTTGCAGGGTGGTGGGGTTGCTCATCTGGCTGCGCAGCAGGGCAACTTCTTGCTCCATGGCGCCGATAATACCTACTTTCATTGCTGACCTCGTCTTGATAGCCGTGTGGCTGAATTTAAGTTGCTGTAGATCATAACAAAAGATGGCGTCGGCGCCGAGAGGCACAAGCGAAAGGAGAGATGAAGCGCGGCGCTCCATATGGGAGCGCCGCAGGTGACAAAAAGCATTGATGAGGAGGGGAGAGTGCCTTTAGCCGAGCGCGGTATCGAGCGTCATCATCAGGGCAAAGCCTGCCATCAGACCGAGGGTGGCATAGGTCTGGTGACCGTTGCGGTGGGTCTCCGGGATCACCTCGTGCGAGACCACAAACAACATGGCGCCGGCGGCGAGCCCAAGTCCGATGGGGTAGGCGATGGCAAGGCCGCTGGAGAGCCCCACTCCGAGCAGGGCGCCAACCGGTTCGAGCAGGCCGCTGGCGATGGCAACCAGCACCGCCACCGAGGGGCGAAAACCGGCGGCGCACATGGCCAGCGCCACCGCCAATCCTTCCGGAATATCTTGCAGTGCGATGGCAGTGGTAAGCGGCAGCCCCACCGACATATCCCCCTGCGAGAAGCTGACCCCGATGGCCATCCCCTCCGGCAGGTTGTGCAGGGCGATGGCAAAGACGAACAGCCAGACCCGGGAGCAGCTCTCATGGCCGGGGCCGCAGGGGCCGGTCTTGTCATGCTCGTGGGGGGTGAACTGATCCAGTCCCAGCATCAACAGCACCCCGAGGGTCATGCCGACCACCACCACGGCGGCGGCACTGAAGCCGTTGCCAGTGATCCCCTCGGCGGCCTCCAGCCCCGGCAGCAGCAGGGAGAAGGCACTGGCCGCCAGCATCATGCCGGCGGCAAAGCCCAGCATGGTGTCCTCTACCTTTTGCGGCACCGAGCGCAGAAACAGGGCGGGCAGGGCGCCGATGGCGGTGGCGGCAAACCCGGCGGCACCACCGACAAGGCCATAGCGCACGCCGCTGGTCACCTCGCCGGTAGCGAGCATGATGAGACTCTGCAACAGTAGCAACAAGACGGCAGCCAGCGCGATAAAGAGGCCGAGAGCAGTGAGCGGGCGGCTTTGCATCTGGCTGCGCAGTTGCTGTGACCAGGATAACGGAGGAAGAGCTGAGAGATGGTCCATGGCATGACCTCAAGGTGTGCAAAGTGGATGGTGGCATTACATCCACTTGGCCGCCCCTTGTCCATGCCTGCAAGGCGATTGCCGCTATCTGAAAATCTGGAAAGAGTTTATCCAAGCAAACACATGGGAACTCTTATCGGTAGCCAAAGGCGGGGGGCAAGAGTGGTGGTCTGCAAATGACGGAGCTGGATGTTGGGTGGCAAGTGGGGGATGCATCGCGAACTCTTTTAAATCAGTTGCAGATGTCTGCCTTGGTGTTCGGTTAACAGAAACAAAAAAACCGACTTGCGCCGGTTTTTTTATATTGGTGAAGGCTGGGGAGCTGGCTTATTTGGCCAGAGACTCCGGCAGCTCTTCGCGGATCTTGCCCAGCATCTCTTTCAGGACACGCGGGTTGGCAACCACGATGTTGCCGGAGTTTTCGTAGTTGTGACCACCTACGAAGTCGGTGACGATGGCGCCAGCTTCTTTGGCCAGCAGTTCACCGGCAGCGGTGTCCCAGGGTTTCAGGCCGATTTCCCAGAAACCGTCGACGCGACCGGCAGCCACGTAGGCCAGATCCAGTGCGGCAGAGCCGGAGCGACGGATGTCGGCACATTCGATGAACATGCTCTG
This sequence comes from Aeromonas sp. s8, assembly GCF_040907785.1. Classification (NCBI taxonomy): domain Bacteria; kingdom Pseudomonadati; phylum Pseudomonadota; class Gammaproteobacteria; order Aeromonadales; family Aeromonadaceae; genus Aeromonas; species Aeromonas sp. s8. The sequence continues at coordinate 54,516 of NZ_JBFOCL010000013.1, read as the reverse complement.
GAACATTTTCAGGTAGGACTCGATGTGGTGCTTTTGTTTGTAGGGGAAACCGGTAGCCAGTACGGTGCCAGCCAGCTCTTTGGCTTTGCCGACACGGATACGGTAGCCGTTCAGCTGTGCGCCGCTACCACGGGTAGCAGTAAACAGCTCGTCACGGATGGGATCGTAAACAACGGCTTGTTCGGTTTTGCCTTTCACGCGCAGGGCGATGGAAACGGCAAAGTGCGGAATGCCTTTGACAAGGTTGGTCGTGCCATCCAGTGGGTCAATGATCCATTGGTAGTCCGGATTGGTACCGGCAATCTCACCAGACTCTTCAGCAACAATGCTGTGCTCAGGGTAAGATTTTTTGATGGTGTGAATGATGGCCGCTTCGGCTTCACGGTCAACGTTGGTCACGAAGTCATTGCTGCCTTTTTGGATAGCCTCAATGTTCTCGGGCTGGGAGAAGGCTTTTACTACAACTTGACCGGCGTTGCGCGCAGCGCGCACGGCGATATTCAGCATCGGATGCATAGGTTCACCACTGGATGTTAAAGAACGGGGGATAAAAGGACGCGGTATGATACCAGTATTTTGTGCGATGGCAACTGTTATCCCCCTACGACCAATTGATTACCACTGCCAGATTTGACGGCTCCAATATAGACCAGATCTGCGCTAGTCTTATCCCAGCAGCCGGATACAGGCTGTCATGAGCATAGGGATGTGAACCATGAATTTGTCATTAGTGAGTCAGAACGTGTCAGCGGCCAGCGAGGGACTGTTGGCCATCTTGCGGTCATCACCCGAGTATGGTGATCACTTTGCCCACATCACCGTGACCCCCCTGGCCCAGTGGCAACCGGCCAAGACGGAGGCGGCGATCCTGCTGATCGACGGCGATGCGCCCTGGCAGGATGCCGGATGTGCCCGGGGAGAGGATGAGACGATCGGTTTGCCGGTCTTGCCGCTGCTGATCCGCAAGGGGGACAAGGAGCTGACGGTCTGCGGGCCGGATGTGCGTGACCCCCGTTTCTATTTTGTCTCAAACGGCATCGTGCTGGATGAGTCGGAGCTGGCCGAGCCTGCCTGCAGCCGGGTGCTGTTGCGCAAGCTGGAGTCCTACTTCCCGCTGCTTTCCCGCCTGATCATGCTGCGCCAGCGCAAGCCGGTCGCCATGATCAACTAATATCTACCATTGCCAGAGCACACCAGCGGCGCACCGTGGCCTTGTTTGGCCTACGGTGCGCCGCTTTTTAATGGTCTGGAGCCGGTCACTTGTTGCAAGATGAGGCGGCTATGGTGTTGCACCCTGTTCCAACCGTGCAATCTGGCTATGACCAACAAGGAGTGAATCATGATCGACTTTTACACCGCCGCGACCCCCAATGGTTTCAAAGTGGCGATCGCCCTCGAAGAGCTGGGTTTGCCCTATCGGGTCATTCCTCTCGATCTTTCGGCGCTGGATCAGAAGAAGCCCGAGTTTCTCGCCATCAATCCCAATGGCCGTATTCCGGCTATCGTCGATCGGGATAACGACGATTTCGCCGTATTCGAGTCGGGGGCCATCCTCATCTATCTGGCGGAGAAAGCAGGCAAGTTGCTGCCCGCTGATCCCAAACGCCGCTCTCAAGCCATCCAGTGGCTGATGTTCCAGATGGGCGGGGTAGGACCCATGATGGGGCAGGCCAATGTCTTCTACCGCTACTTCCCCGAGAAGATCCCCGCCGCTATCGAACGCTACCAGAAGGAGGGGCGCCGCCTGTTCGAGGTGCTCGACAGCCATCTGGCCCATCACGAATATCTGGCGGACGAGTACAGCATCGCCGATATCGCCACCTGGCCCTGGGTGCGTATTTATGACTGGAGCGGCATCTCCATCGAGGGATTGCCCCATCTGCAAGCCTGGATGGATCGCATGGCACAGAAACCTGCCTGCCAGAAGGGGATCACCATACCGCCACGCAAGGAGCAGCCCGATGAGCTGATCAAGCAGGCGCAGCAGATGGTAACACGTTGATTTTTAAATGCTGACGGGGCGTGAAGCCCCGTAATATTAGAAAAACTAAGGCAAGCCGATTATAAAGATTCGTTCGTTTTTTGTGAGCTGAATCACTATGATGCCCCCATACCACCAAGCGTCCTGTGCGGTGGCTTGGCGGGCTCCCCGCCTACTGTTTCCAACACTGTTTTTGATTGCATCACAGCCTCTGTGATCAGATTCCTCTGGGCCATTTTGTGCCAGAGGGGCGGCAGCATTTTTTCGATTTTTTGGGACTGATATGGATCGGCACAGTTTTTATCCGTTGTTTTTACTGACCATTCTGATGGTCGCTGTGGGCCAGATGACCCAGACCCTTTATGTTCCCTCCATTCCCATGATGGCGGGGGACTTCAATGTGGCCTCGGGCCAGTTGCAGGCGGTGATGGCCTGTTACCTGATCCCCTATGGCCTCTCCCAGTTTGTCTACGGGCCGCTGTCGGATCGCATCGGTCGTCGTCCGGTGCTGATCGTCGGCATGATGGTGTTTCTGGTGGGCACCCTGATCATTCAGGTCATCCCCCATTTTGCCGCCCTGCTGGTGGGCAGCTTTATTCAGGGGCTGGGTACCGGTGCCGGTGGCGCCATGAGCCGTACCGTGATGCGCGATCGCTACAATGGCGCCGAGCTCAACCGCGCCAACAGTCTGGTGAGCATGGGGGTGATCTTCTCCCCGCTGCTGGCCCCGGTGCTGGGGGGATGGCTGACCGAGCTGTTCAACTGGCGCGCCGGTTACTGGTTCCTGTTCGGCTTTGGTGCTGTAGCCACCCTGGCGATCATGACCTGGTTTGGCGAGACCCTGCCTGCTGCTGCCCGTCAGCCACTGCGCGTCGGTGCAGCCTATCGTCATGTGCTGGGCAACCCCAAGTTTCAGGGCAACCTGCTCTGCCTGATGGCGACCTTTGCCGGTTTGGCAGTGTTTGAGGCTGCGGCTGGTGTGCTGCTGGGCGATGTGCTGAAACTGAGCGCCCGTACCGTGAGCGTGCTGTTCGTGCTGCCGCTGCCCGGCTATCTGTTCGGAGCCTGGCTCTCTGCCAAGCTGAGCTTCCGTTTGACTCAGGGCAAGCTGATGCGCCTTGGCATCGCCTTTTTGGCTCTGGGGTCGCTTATCATTCTGGTGCCGGGGCTGTTCGGGGTGGTGAGTGCTGCCTCGCTGGTTGGTGGTGCGGCTGTCTACTTCATCGGTAGCGGTATTCTCTACCCGACCGCCACCTCCTGTGCCATCGAGCCCTTCCCGGGTCAGGCCGGCACCGCGGGGGCCATTCTCGGCGGGATGCAGAATCTGGGGGCCGGTGTGGTGACCCTGCTAGCGGCCGGTTTCCCGATGACCGGTCAGGTGACCCTGGGGGCCATCATGACACTGATGGTGCTGATCGTGGCGCTGAGCTTTGTCTGGCTGCGTCACCACGGCTCCCCCCACGAGCAGATGGCCATCTAAATTTGCTTGCCAGTTGCAAAACAAAGCCCGCCTGTTTGGCGGGCTTTGTCGTTATGGCAGTGTCCGTTTCACACCTTGTCCCATCGGGTTCTCCATTTATTGGGGGGAAAGGTGTAAACCATATTCAGGACGGGACAGTTCGTTGATCATCAGGCAAAGAAAAAGCCCGTCACGCTGGTGACGGGCTTTTGCTGTTGGTACCCCGAGATGCCGTTGCCGGTTTGGGCCCTTGAACCGTCGGTTCAAGGCGGGGATCGGATCTGACCGCAGGCTTCTCGGTCGTGCCGAGCATGCGCAATAGCCAGAAGGCAGATCCCCTGTTTGGTATGAATATCGGCTCGGGGACTTGAACCGGCTGACAAACATCCCAGGGAATTTTAAAACGGTTTGCGATTAGGGCTGCTGCCCCTCTTCGCTGGAATCACCATATTGTCCGTGCTCGATCAGGGCCGCTTCGATGGTGCGCTGCAGCATCTTGATCCGCTTGTCCATGGTCTCAGAGTATTGGTGGTTCTTCTCTTTTTCAAGGCAGAGCTCATGACAGAAATTGAGCGCCGCCATGATAGCCAATTGCTCGTTGCTGGAGACTTTGGAACGTTGACGCAGGTCGATCAACTTGTCGGTCAGCTGCTCGGCGGCCTGGCGCAGGGCATCCTGCTGTCCCAAGGGACAGGATACCTTGTAGGGACGTCCCAAAATGACGATTTCTACGGCCTCTGTGCTCATGCCTTCCTCAATACGGCGGAGCTGATTTCCGCCTTTATCCACGTGGACAACTGGGCGGGACTATATAGCGCAGATGCATAAGTTTCAAGGCCTTGCTGGCTCTGCAAGAGGGAGAATGCTAGGATCCTGACCATTAATTCTGCAAATTTGACTGAACTTTGAGCGGATCCTCGATGAGCAAAACGAACCCCCTTAAATACGCGGCAGTGGCCGACATCATGGAACAACATGAGCTGATGGCCAGCGCAGTAGAGGCCCATGGTGTGATCTGCGGTCTGGTGTGCGGCGGTGTGGCACTGGATGAGAAGAGCTGGGTCCCCCATTTCAACGATTTGGTGAATGACGGTTTCGGCCTGCCGGCCCCGGTGCGCCAGGTGATGACCGATCTTTATCACAATGTGGTCGAGAGCCTGATGGCCCAGAAGGGCGTCGAGCTGCTGCTGCCAAGTGATGATGCTCCCCTCGACGAGCGCATCGATTCGCTGGTGGACTGGTCACAGGCGTTTCTGGCCGGTTTCGGCGTGGTGCAGCAGGAGCTCTCACGCGCGTCGGAAGAGCTGCAGGAGATGATCCAGGATATCGCCAGCATCACTCAGGTCTCCGCCGAGTTCGATCAGGAAGATGACGAGAACGAAGCCTCTTTTCTGGTGCTCTACGAACACGTCAAACTGGGTGTCATGATGGCCTTCGAAGAGTTTGGCAAGCGCCCCGATACCCCGAGCGCGCCGCCGACCCTTCATTGAGGTGCGAGTCAACGCGACCCTTACTGAATCTGCAAGAGCGCCTGATGGCGCTCTTTTTTATGGCGCTGTTGTGGCTAACCCTGTGAGCCATAACCGCTTTTTTGCCCTCAAGCGCACATCCGCCGGTCGCCTTTGTGATAGCATGAGGCCACCTTTTTCACTTCTTCCTCTCTGCTTATGTCTCAATCTGATGTGCGACAGGTCGATGTCACCCTGGTCGGCGGTGGAATGAGCGGTGCCGTGCTGGCCCTCTCGCTGGCGGCCCTGCTCCGATCCGATGGCTCCCCCCTCGAGATCCTGCTGCTGGAGGCAAGCGTCCCCGAACAGCACACCCATTCAGGGTTCGACGCCCGCGCCATTGCGCTCTCGGCCGGTACCTGTGATGCGCTGTTGCGACGCGGACTCTGGCCGCTGTTTGCCCCCCATTGCGCCCCGATTACCCAGATTCATGTCTCGGATCGGGGCCACTTCGGCCAGGCTCGCCTGTCGGCGGCCGAATATGGGCTGCCCGCGCTGGGTCAGGTGATCGAGCTTGCTGCTGCCGGTCATGAGCTGCAACGGGCGATGGCGGCCTCTCCCAATATCCGGGTCTGTTGTCCGGCCCGGGTGAGCGAGATTGTGCCCGATGAGGAGAAGGTGACCCTCACCCTCGAGAACGGTGAACAGATTGAGACCCGCCTGCTGGTGGCGGCAGACGGCGGCAACTCCTTTGTGCGTCAGCACTTCAAGTTGCCGGTGACCCGCCACGACTTTGAGCAGCACGCCATCATCGCCACGGTCAAAACGGCGCAAGACCCTGAGGGACGCGCCTTCGAGCGTTTTACCGAAGGGGGGCCGCTGGCCCTGCTGCCGATGCAGGAGGGGCTCTCCTCGCTGGTGTGGAGCGTCGGGCAGCATGAGGTGGATGAGCTGATGGCCCTCGATGAGGCGGCGTTTCTTGCCCGTCTGCAGCAGGCCTTTGGCTGGCGGCTCGGCCGCTTCGAGCGATGTGGCGTGCGTAACGTCTATCCGCTCATTCTGACCGCCTGCGACTATCCGCTGGCCCAGCGCACCGTGCTGATCGGTAATGCCGCCCACGCCCTGCACCCGATTGCCGGACAGGGCTTCAATCTCGGGATGCGGGATCTCGACCTGCTTACCGGCGCCGTAGCCAAGGCGTTGGCAGAGGGGGAGGATATCGGCAGCTTCAAGGTACTGAGTGGCTACTGGCAGCGGCGTCAGCGCGATCAGGAGCAGACCGTCTGGCTCACCTCTTCGCTGGCCCAGCTCTTTTCCAATGGTCACGATCCGCTGGTGGCGGGGCGCAATCTGGCGCTCACCCTGATGGGGCGATTCCCGTGCATCAAGGCGCCGCTTGCCTCGCGCACCCTGGGCTTTGTCGCTGATGTGTGCGGCAACTAGCCAGCACTTGTTGAGTGGAACCTGTTGACCGGAAGATGGTGACCGCCATTCGTTGATCAAAATCTATTGAATAAAGAGGTGATGCCTGCGGGCGTCCCCTCGCTGGCCAGCCGGTCAGCCCTGAAAGGATGAGATGATGCAGATGCAAAATGTGGATGTGGTGATTGTCGGTGGCGGCATGGTGGGGCTGGGGCTCGCTGCGGCCTTGAAACATAGCGCCCTCAAGGTACTGGTGGTGGAGGGGCAACTGCCCGACCCGCAGCTGGGGGAGGTGGCCGATAATCGGGTCAGCGCCCTGAGTCTGGCCAGCCAGCAGATCCTGCGCCATGTCGGCGCCTGGGACGGCATTGAAGCGCGCCGCCTGCAGGCCTACGACAAGATGGCGGTGTGGGAGCAGGACAGTTTCGGCCATATCGACTTCGATGCCGCCAGCCTGCGTCAGGCCAACCTCGGCCACATCGTCGAGAATCGGGTGATCCAGCTGGCGCTGCTTGAGGCGATTGAAGGTGCCAGCAATATCCAGCTGCTGACCCCCGCCAGAGCCAAGAGCTTGCAGAGCGGCCCGGCGGGCGCCCTGCTGCTCCTTGAAGATGGTCAGGCCATCTCGGCCAAACTGGTGGTAGCCGCCGATGGCGCCCACTCCTGGGTGCGCCGTCAGGCCGATATCCCGCTCACCAGCTGGGATTATGGCCACCACGCCCTGGTGGCGACGGTGCGCTGCGCCGAGCCCCACGAGGCGGTGGCACGCCAGATCTTCACCCCGGATGGCCCGCTCGCCTTTTTGCCGCTGTGGCAAGAGAACCTCTGCTCCATCGTCTGGTCGCTGCCTGCGGCCCGTGCCGAGGCGCTCTGTGCCTGCGATGACGAGCAGTTCAATCGTCAGCTTACTGCCGCCTTCGACGCTCGGCTCGGTCTGTGCAAGGTGGAGGGGCCGCGCAGCGCGATTCCGCTTACCGCCCGCTATGCTCGCGACTTTGCCCGCGAGCGGCTGGTGCTGGTGGGAGATGCCGCCCATACCATCCATCCGCTGGCGGGGCAGGGGGTCAACCTTGGCCTGCTGGATGCTGCCGCGCTGGCGGAGCTGATCTTGCAAAATCATGCCGCGGGTGAGGATATCGGCCTGCTCGCTAACCTGCGCAGCTACGAGCGCTGGCGCAAGAGCGAAGCGGCTCGCATGCTCGCTGCGATGGAGGGGCTCAAGCGGCTGTTCAGCGGGGCCAACCCGCTCAAGAAGCTGGTGCGGGGCGTGGGATTGCGCGCGGCCAATCTGCTGACGCCCTTCAAGGAGGGGGTGATCCGCGCCGCCATGGGGCTGGAGGGCGAGTTGCCCGCATTGGCCCGTCCTGACTGGGCTATTGCTGCGACCAAGGGCAGTGCCATGCAGGCCAAGGGTGAAAAAAACTAATATTACTCGCCGTTTTTGACAACAAAAGTAATCCGACAAGGCTGATGACCCGTTTTGGGCGTCAGCCTTTAATTTCGCTCTGGAGCGAAACGTTTTTCTGCAAATTGTGACGAAACGGTAAAAATCAAAATTTAATCTCGTCTGAGTCGGCTTATGGCTGTTTTTATCACTGTATTTATCTTAGTGTCTGGAGTCAGTTTTACGGGAGGGGATTAGTTTTTTTTGAGCGGCACGCTCGCCTGCTTGTCATATAATCCGCTCCGTTCAAGGAATCCCTCTTGCCTGGCAAGGGCAGGAGCGAGCACACACTTTTGGATCCGGTCGCTTTTTGCTGTACGTAGTGCAGTCAGAGCGGTGGCACGGATTGCAAGGGTGGTCGCCAAAGCGAAAAGGCTTTTTGCTAAGGAAAGAATGCGATGATCCAGACTACTGTACTGCATCCCAAACACCTGGAAGCCGGCGCCAAGATGGTGGACTTCCACGGTTGGGAAATGCCCATCAACTACGGCTCCCAGCTGGAAGAGCACCACGCGGTGCGCAGCGATGCCGGTATGTTCGATGTCTCCCACATGACCATCGTCGATTTGACCGGCGAACGGGTCAAAGCCTTTCTGCAACACCTGCTGGCCAACGATGTGGCCAAACTCACTGCCCCCGGCAAGGCCCTCTACAGCGGCATGCTCAATCCGGAAGGCGGCGTGATCGATGACCTCATTACCTATTACCTCACCGATACCTTCTACCGGCTGGTGGTCAACTCCGCTACCCGCGAGAAGGATCTGGCCTGGATCCGCCATCACGCCATCGATTTCGACATCACAGTGACCGAGCGTCCGGAGCTTGCGATGATTGCGGTGCAGGGCCCCAACGCCAAGGTCAAGGCCGCAGCCGTGCTGAGCGCCGCCCAGCGCACTGCCGTAGTGGGGATGAAACCCTTCTTCGGCGTGCAGGCTGGCGATCTCTTTATCGCCACTACCGGCTACACCGGCGAAGATGGTTATGAAATCGTGGTGCCGCAAGAGAAAGCCTGCGAGCTGTGGCAGGCACTGCTGGATAACGGCGTCGCCCCGTGCGGCCTCGGTGCCCGCGATACCCTGCGCCTCGAAGCGGGGATGAACCTCTATGGTCAGGATATGGACGAGTCAGTCTCTCCACTCGCTGCCAACATGGCCTGGACCATCGCCTGGGAGCCGAGCGATCGCAACTTTATCGGCCGCGACGTGCTGGAAGCACAGAAAGCGGCGGGCAATCAGCCTAAGCTGGTGGGTCTGGTGATGGAAGAGAAAGGTGTGCTGCGTGCCGGTATGCCCGTTACCTTCACTGCGGCAAACGGTGAGAAGCGGGAAGGTGTGATCACCTCCGGCTCTTTCTCCCCCACCCTGGGCTACAGTATTGCCCTGGCACGGGTGCCCCGTGATATCGGTGAACTGGCCGAGGTGGAGATCCGCAAGAAACTGGTCACCGTGAAGGTCACCAAGCCCGCTTTCGTCCGTAACGGCCAGAAGCTGGTTTAACATCGTCTTGGGGGAGGGCTGTGCCTCCCCCCCATCCCTTTTCATATTCGTTTTTAAACGCGACTCAAAGATCAAAGGAAGCACAAATGAGCCATATCCCGAGCGAACTGAAATATGCCACTTCCCACGAGTGGATCCGTGTTGAAGCCAACGGCGAGGCCGTGGTCGGTATCACCGAGCACGCCCAGGAGCTGCTGGGTGACATGGTGTTTGTCGAGCTGCCGGAAGTGGGCAAGCAGGTCAGTGCCGGTGACGACTGCGCCGTGGCCGAGTCGGTCAAGGCGGCCTCCGATATCTACAGCCCGGTGAGCGGCGAGATCATCGCCGTCAACGAAGAGCTGAAAGGGAGCCCCGAGCTGGTCAACTCCGACCCCTACAGCGCTGGCTGGCTGTTCCGCATCAAGCTCGATGACGAGAGCGAGCTGGCCAACCTGCTGGATGCCGAAGGCTACCAGAACGTGGTGGACGAAGAGTAATGCCCCCGGGCCCTGCCAACACAGCAGGGCCCCTTTGTATGACCGCCAGCCGGGCAAGCACCGGCCGGTGGAAGGGTGAAGTCGCCCGCGCTTGCCGTTTGCCAGCCTGGGAGCCTAGGGGGCAAACAGGCCGGTTCGCAACAAGGCGATCCCCTCTTGATGCTGCCGCAGCATCCGGTGCCGCACCCCTGTCTGCGGGACCCAGAACATGAGTGGAGTCGGTATCAACCGACGATCAGGAACATCAGGTCTTGGTTATCAGGATGTCATGCCAGGACTTATTTATCAGGAAATAGGGAAATGACCCAGTCACTGTTTGAACTCGAGCAAAAAACCGATTTTGTCCGCCGCCATATTGGCCCGGGCGAGGAAGAGCTGCGCCAGCTGCTGGCGACCGTCGGGGCCGAAAGCCTGGACGATTTGATTGAACAGACCGTGCCCGCCGCCATTCGCCTGCCGGGCCCGCTGGGGATCGGTGCCGGCATGACCGAAGTGGAGGCGCTGGCCAAGCTCAGGGGCTATGCCGCTCAGAACAAGATTGCCAAGAGCTACATCGGCATGGGTTATCACGATACCCATGTGCCCCACGTCATTTTGCGCAACGTGCTGGAAAACCCGGGCTGGTATACCGCTTACACCCCGTACCAGCCCGAGCTGGCGCAGGGCCGTCTCGAAGCCCTGCTCAACTTCCAGCAGCTGACGCTGGATCTCACAGGCATGGATCTGGCAAGCGCCTCCCTGCTGGATGAAGCGACCGCCGCCGCCGAGGCGATGGCGCTGGCCAAACGGATGGCCAAGTCCAAATCCAACCTCTTCTTTGTTGCCGATGACGTGCACCCGCAGGTGATCGACGTGGTCAAGGAGCGCGCGGTTCACTTCGGTTTCGACGTGGCGGTTGGCGCTGCGAGCGATGCAGTGAGCGAAGAGGTGTTCGGGGCCCTGTTCCAGTACCCCACCACCACAGGTGAGGTGAAAGATCTGCGTGCCCTGATTGCCGCGGTACAGGCCCAGAAAGGGCTGGCCTGCGTCAGCGCCGACTTGCTCTCCCTGCTGCTGCTCAAATCCCCGGGCGAGCTGGGTGCCGACGTGGTGTTAGGCTCCGCCCAGCGCTTTGGCGTGCCCATGGGTTATGGTGGCCCCCACGCCGCCTTCTTCGCCACCCGCGATGCCTACAAGCGCTCCATGCCGGGTCGCATCATCGGTGTCTCCAAGGATGCCCGTGGCAAGGCCGCGCTGCGCATGGCGATGCAGACCCGCGAGCAGCATATCCGCCGCGAGAAGGCCAACTCCAACATCTGTACCGCACAGGTGCTGCTGGCCAACATGGCGAGCTTCTACGCCGTCTACCACGGCCCGGTGGGGCTGAAAACCATCGCCTCCCGCGTGCACCGTCTCACCACCATTCTGGCGCTCGGCCTCAAGGCCAAGGGTGTTGCCCTCAAGCACGCCAGCTGGTTCGATACCCTGACCGTGCTGACCACGGGCAAATCAGAGCTGATCGCCAAGGCCGAGGGGCTGGGCATCAACCTGCGTGCGGATCTCGACGGCGCGGTAGGGGTGTCACTCTCTGAGACCACTACCCGTGGCGATGTGGCGGAGCTGTTCGATCTCTTCCTCGGTCAAGGCCATGGCTTGGATATCGAGGCACTCGACAAGGCGGCCCAGGCCTATCACGCCATCCCGCAGGATCTGCTGCGCACTGACGCCGTGCTGACCCACGAGGTGTTCAACAAGTACCACTCCGAAACCGAGATGCTGCGTTATATCCACCGTCTCGAAGCCAAGGATCTGGCGCTCAACTACGCCATGATCTCCTTGGGCTCCTGCACCATGAAGCTCAATGCTACCGCCGAGATGATCCCGGTGACCTGGCCCGAGTTTGGCAAGTTGCACCCGTTTGCCCCGCTGGCGCAGGCCAAGGGCTACCAGTTGCTGCTGGCCGACCTCGAAAACTGGCTGGTAAAGGTGACCGGTTACGATGCGGTCTGCATGCAGCCCAACTCAGGTGCTCAGGGCGAATACGCAGGTCTGCTCGCCATCAAGAAGTACCATGAATCCCGCGGCGAGGGACATCGCGATATCTGCCTCATTCCGGCTTCTGCCCACGGCACCAACCCGGCCTCTGCCCAGATGGCGGGGCTCAAGGTGATCGTCACCGCCTGTGACAAGTCCGGCAACGTGGATCTCGACGACCTGCGCGCCAAGGCGGCCGAGGCGGGGGATCAACTCTCCTGTCTGATGGTGACCTACCCCTCCACCCACGGGGTGTATGAGGAGACCATCAAGGAGGTGTGCGACATCGTTCACCAGCACGGTGGTCAGGTCTATCTGGACGGTGCCAATATGAACGCGCAAGTCGGGTTGACTGCTCCGGGCTTTATCGGGGCGGACGTCTCTCACCTCAACCTGCACAAGACCTTCGCCATCCCTCACGGCGGTGGCGGCCCGGGCATGGGCCCCATCGGCGTGAAGAAACATCTGGCACCGTTCGTGGCCGGTCACGCCGTGGTCAAGACCGACAAGGAGAGCCGTGACAACGGCGCCGTGTCGGCGGCACCGTTCGGCTCGGCCAGCATCCTGCCCATCAGCTGGATGTATATCGCCATGCTGGGTGACGAGGGGCTGAAGAGATCCACTCAGGTCGCCATCCTCAACGCCAACTATCTGGCCAAGAAGCTGGGTGAATCCTTCCCGGTGCTCTACTCTGGCCGCAACGGTCGGGTGGCCCACGAGTGCATTCTGGATATCCGCCCGCTCAAGGATGCTTCCGGCATCAGCGAGATGGACGTGGCCAAGCGGCTGATGGACTACGGCTTCCACGCACCGACCATGAGTTTCCCGGTGGCGGGCACCCTGATGGTCGAGCCGACCGAGTCGGAATCCAAGCGCGAACTGGATCGCTTCGTCGAGGCGATGACTTCTATCCGCGCCGAGATTGCCAAGGTGCAGGAGGGGCAGTGGAGCCTGACAGACAACCCGCTGGTCCATGCGCCGCACACCCAGGATGACGTGATGGATGCAGAGTGGTCCCGTGGCTACAGCCGCGCCGAGGCGGTCTTCCCGTCCGACGCCGTGCGCGCCGCCAAGTTGTGGCCGTCAGTGAACCGTATCGACGACGTCTACGGCGATCGCAACCTGTTCTGCTCCTGTATCCCGACTGAGGATTACGCCAAGTAAGTGGCGTTTATGATCACGGCCATTTAAGTTGGAAACCGTGACATTGAAGTTGGAAACCGACCATTTAAGTTGGAAACTCAAAGGCCCTGCAACAGCAGGGCCTTTTTATTTTGTGCGGTGATTATCTGTAATTAAATTACAAAAATGATCTCGGTTAGTGAGCTCGGACATTTAAGCTGGAAACTGAAAGACCCTGCATCGCAGGGTCTTTCTATTTGCGCGGTGCATGAATTGCGCAACAGCCGGGCGTTGATTGAGCAATATCAGTGACGTGACCCGCTTCTATGGTCCGCTCACCGTCGGATCTTTATCGCGATCATAACGATAGAGGCAAAATGCGAGCGGGCACGCTTGACGCACCTGCGCCAGTTGCGACAGACTGCCGCCGCATCATCGGCGATAACGCGAAATGTAGTGAACGTGCCGCCCCTTGCCACCCTCAGTATCGGGCCTCTCCCGCGCGGTCCGCTGGCTTGAACGATGGATCCTGCCCCCGCTCAAGCGTCCGCGCTTTCCCGTTTATCCGGCCACTGCCCAAGGAATTGTGACTTATGACTACCTCGATAAACCAGGACGATATCAACAAGGCCCTCTGGTCTGCCTGTGATACCTTCCGGGGCACCATCAGTGCCGATACCTATAAAGACTTCGTGCTCACCATGCTGTTCCTGAAATACATCTCGGATGTCTGGCAGGATCACTACGATGGCTACCAGGCCGAATATGGCGATGAGCCGGAGCTCATTGAAGAGATGCTGAAAAACGAGCGTTTCGTGCTGCCCAAACAGGCCAGCTTCTACAGCCTGTTCGAGCGTCGTCACGAGCCGGGCAACGGCGAGCGGATCGATCAGGCGCTGCACGCCATCGAAGAGGCCAATGGCACCAAGCTCAAAGACGCGGGCAAGAGCGTGTTTCAGGACATCAGCTTCAACACCGACCGCCTCGGCGAAGAGAAGCAGAAGAACACCATACTGCGCCATCTGATGGAAGACTTTGCCAAGGATGAGCTCAACCTCAAACCGAGTCGGGTCGGCACCCTGGATGTGATCGGCAACGCCTACGAGTATCTCATCAAGAACTTCGCCGCCAGCGGTGGCCAGAAGGCGGGGGAGTTCTATACCCCGCCGGAAGTCTCCGATCTGATGGCCGAGCTGCTGGAGCCGATACCGGGCGACACCATCTGCGATCCGGCCTGTGGCTCGGGGTCGCTGTTGATGAAGTGCGGCCGCAAGGTGGTGGCAAACCATGGTGAGAAGCACTACGCCCTCTACGGGCAGGAGGCCATTGGCTCTACCTGGTCGCTGGCCAAGATGAACATGTTCCTGCACGGGGAAGACAACCACAAGATTGAGTGGGGCGATACCATCCGCAACCCCAAGCTGCTGGATAAAAATGGCGATCTGCTGCGCTTCGATATCGTGACCGCCAACCCGCCATTTTCGCTGGATAAATGGGGTTATGAGGAGGCGGGGAACGATAAGTTCGGTCGCTTCAAGCGTGGGCTGCCGCCCAAAACCAAGGGGGATTTCGCCTTTATCCTCCATATGATTGAGACCCTCAAACCCAAGAGTGGGCGCATGGGGGTAGTGGTGCCTCACGGCGTACTGTTCCGTGGGTCGAGCGAGGGGAAAATTCGCCAGCAGTTGATCGATGAAAACCTGCTCGATGCGGTGATCGGCCTGCCGGAGAAGCTCTTCTACGGCACCGGCATCCCCGCCGCCATCCTGATCTTTAAAAAGCAGAAGGTGGATGACAATGTGCTGTTTATCGATGCCAGCCGCGAGTTCAAGGCGGGTAAAAACCAGAACCTGTTAAGCGCGGACAATATCGCCAAGATTGTCGCTACCTATCGCAACGGCGGCAATGTCGATAAATACGCCTACCTTGCCTCGCTCAAAGAGATCAAGGAGAACGACTACAACCTCAATATCCCCCGCTATGTGGATACCTTCGAAGAAGAGGAGGAGATCGATCTGCTGGCGGTACGTGCCGAGCGCGAACAACTGAAAACCCAACTGGCCGAGCTGGAAATCGAGATGGCTAACTATCTGAAGGAGCTCGGTTATGGTGCCTAATGGGTGGAAAAAAACACATCTCAAATGTGTTATTAGTGGCGCCATCAAAAACGGTTATTCGCCACTCCCAGCTTCAACTACTACGGGTTATTGGGTATTAAGCCTTGGTGCATTGACAGACCATGGAATCAATCCTTTAGAAATAAAGCCTGTGGTAGTTGATGAGAAGGTAAAACAAGCTTTACTTTCTGATGGTGATTTTTTGATTAGTCGTTCTAATACCCCAGACAAAGTAGGGCGCTCGATTAGATTCAAAAATGAAGTTCAAAACTGCTCTTACCCTGATCTTATGATGAGATTTTGTGTAGATACCAAAAAAGCAGATCCCAATTTTATTGAAATAAAATTAAAGTCAACAGAGGTAAGGCAGTATTATAAAAGCTGTGCCGCAGGCAGTAGTAGCTCAATGGTGAAAATAAATAAAGCGGTTGTTGAAAATACTCCGCTTCTGCTTCCATCATTTCCTGAACAAAAGAAGATCGCCCAAGTCCTCTCCACTTGGGATAGGGCAATCAGCACTACCGAGCAACTGCTGGCCAATAGTCAGCAGCAGAAAAGGCATTGATGCATCAACTGCTCACCGGCCAAAAACGCTTGCTGGATAACAATGGAGTGAGATTTAGTGGGGAGTGGAAACAAGTAAAACTATCAAAAATATTTGAAAGAGTGACAACAAAAAATAATGGGAAAAGTTCCAATGTTGTCACCATATCTGGGCAACATGGCTTGATCCGCCAAGAGGATTTCTTTAAAAAATCAGTCGCATCTGACATCCTTGATGGTTACTTCTTGCTAATGAAAGGGCAGTTTGCATACAACAAGAGCTATTCAAATGGTTATCCGATGGGGGCGATTAAGCGTCTCAATCGCTACGCCGATGGTGTTGTGACCACTTTGTATATCTGCTTTGAAATATCTGAGTCAACCAAGGCAAATGGTGATTTTTGGGAGCACTATTTTGAATCTGGATTACTAAATAAGGGGCTCTCACAAATTGCACATGAGGGTGGCCGAGCTCATGGCCTACTTAATGTAAAACCAACAGATTTTTTCTCACTGAAAGTACCTTTGCCATCATTAGATGAACAACAAAAAATCGCAGCAGTGCTGACCGTTGCTGATCGGGAAATAACCATCTTGCAACAAAAACTCGCAGCCCTAAAGCAAGAGAAACAGGCGCTAATGCAACAACTGCTAACCGGCAAACGGCGGGTCAAGGTGGAGGTGGCCGCATGAAAAAAGTGACCCTTCACCCCATGAGCGAAGCCGATGTTGAGTGGCTGGAGCAACGGCTGATGGATTATGGCAACGACGATTCGATGCTGAGTCTGTCGGCACTCGACGGCTTTCTGACCGCCGTGCTCTCCGGCCCCGAGCTGGTATCTCCGAGCCAGTGGTGGCCGGTAATCTGGGGCGGTATACCCCCCGAGTGGTCATCCGAGCGGGAGATGAAACGGGCGCTGGACCTTATCATCGGCCATATGAATATTCTGGCCCACACCCTCTGTTATCAGCCCGAGCACTTTATCCCTGTGTTGATGGTCAATCTTTTCGAAGAACAAGAGATCTGCAACGCCGAAGAGTGGTGCTTTGGCTATCTGCGTGGCATGGCGCTGGGGAACTGGCCAGCCTTGCCAGAGGCGTTTGACCGCTCCCTTGAGGTGATCCGCCTGCATGGCAGCGATGACCAATTGCCACTGCTTGCCAGCCTGTCGCTGCCGGAACATCAGCAGAGCGTGGCCGAAGTGGGGCCTGCCGCGTTGAAATTGCACGCCCATTTTCTGGCCCAACGGGGGCCAAACAGTGCGCCTGTCGCGGTGCCATCGGTGAAACCGGCCAAGGCCCCTGCCAAGGTCGGGCGCAACGAGCCATGTCCCTGTGGCAGCGGCAAGAAGTACAAGCAGTGCTGTTTGCACTGATCAGACGCTCGGCCCATGCCCGTCCCCTCAGTGAGGGTGACGGCCAGGCGAATGGCGAGCATTGGTTGCATCGCATCACCATAAAAATTAAATAAGATAAACAGCTAGTTAGGGATAAACATGAAATTACAACAACGGATGGAACGGCTGGTCAACGCGGTATGTGAAGGGATGTTTGAGCGGGAGGAGGTGATCTCGGTGGCGCTGCTGGGTGCCTTGTGTGGTCAGAATACCTTTCTTTACGGCCCACCCGGCACGGCCAAAAGCCTGATCTCCCGTCGCATCGCCTGTGCCTTTGCCAATCCGGCCTACTTCGAGTACCTGATGAACCGGTTCAGTACCCCCGAGGAGGTCTTTGGCCCGATCTCGATCAAGGCTCTCAAAGAGGATCGGTATGTTCGTAAAACCGAGCATTATCTGCCCCAGGCCGATTTTGCATTTCTGGACGAGATATGGAAATCGAGCCCGGCGATCCTCAATACCCTGCTGACACTTATCAATGAGCACACGTTTCGTAACGGCGAACAGATCGAGCAGGCCCCACTGAAAGCCTTGGTTGCTGCGTCGAATGAAACACCCGATGCCAATCAGGGGCTGGATGCGCTGTATGATCGCTTCATCATCCGCCTGATGGTTGGGCCCATTGAGCAGTCTGATAATTTTGAACGATTGCTGGCGTGCAAACCGACCGAGGCTGCCATCAGGGTTGATGACTCGCTTATTGTTAAGGCCGATGAGTGGGCTAAATGGAGAGAGCAACTGCATGAGGTGAGTTTGTCACCGGAAACCCTGACCATTATTCGCCTGATCCGCAGTGAACTCGCCACCAAATATGACAAACTGAAGGTCTATGTTTCCGACCGCCGCTGGCAGCGGGCGACCCAACTGCTCAAGGCCGCGGCCCTCTTTAATGGCCGCAGCGAAACCAATCACAGTGATGCCTTGCTATTGCGGCACTGCTTGTGGACCCATGAAGATAACCGTGTTGCCGTTAACGATATCGTTGAGCAAGCGGTTAAAAATAGCGGTTTTGATAGCGGTATTAATCTGGCAGAGATCGATCTCAAAAAAACGTTGCTGGATAAAGAGATTCACATTGAGCTTTTTTGTTCAGATGATATTTACGATGTTGTCTCATTGAGTCGTTCTGTTAAAAGTGAAAAATATTTCAAAGTTAAGAATGAATTAAATAGATATGCCGGTTCACCAGCGTATATATACTTTTCAACAAAACGTATGTACAAGTCGGGGGAATTTCATCCACTTGACGAGGCGGGCAATGAAATTGACGAACTGAATTGCGAGTTTGATAAGCAAGGAACATGTAAAGTATCTTATTCTCACCGTGTTTACAGTAGTGGTTCATTTGAATTCAAACCCAAAGTATTGTTTCATAAGGGCGATAAAAAACCGGATATCAATCAACGTCTGGTTGATTCCCTCTCATCTTCAGTGACAGAGGTCAGAGCGCAGCTGACTGCCATATTGGACAAGGTGGAGACCTTGCAGCAGGGATATGAACAGCGTCTTGCATCCATATTTGTCCCGGTAGAAAAAGTAGCCATTGCGCTCGATGGGATTACGGAGCAGATAAGCCAGCTCAAGCTGCGTATCAAGGATTGCGAACGGCTGGAAGCCTTATGCAAATAAGTCAGGTGGAGAGTGCGTCGCTTCTCGCTCACAGAGAACTCCGCGACAGCTATGGTGGATTGCTGGCTCACTCCAGCTCGCTGACCAGCCAGGTCACGCAGAACATAGAGGAGTGGAAGAGAGATACTGAGGCAGCGTTGACCAACGAGTGTCCATTCGCCGGGCATGCCCACAAGCTGAACCATTGGCGAAGAGAGAGTGCGCTTGGCGATATATCCAAAACCTCTTTTCAAGGGGCGGTGAAGGATTATCTCGCGCTCTGTAAAGCCAGCCAGCACCCGGCGGATCCGCCATTTTGGCAAAAGCAGGTTGCCGATAGTTTCGGTCAGGATGCGGAGCCGCCGAGTGCGGATAAGGCCGTCAGTTGCCAACTGCTGGCTACTGAATGGCAAAAGGTGCTGGATAAAGCCAGCAATAGTTGGGAGCTGGCCAGGATCGAGCAGCTGCGTCACCAGTTAATGGAACGATTGGAGAGCATGCTCAAGCTGTTGCAGCAGTTGCAACCTTTGCTTGAAGCGTTGGGGCTGGATCCGGGGCGGCTGGTTGATCTCTCCAGTGGCCAGCTCTCTGCCCAAGATCTGGCCCAGTTCCAAAAGTGGGCAAGCTATCTGGCAAACGACAAGGGGCTGCATGCGTTATGCGACTTGCTCGGCAAGATCCGGCAGATTGAACTCTCCGAAAAGATTGAGCGGGTGAAGGTCAACCACGTTCTGGATCTCTGTCTGCCCGATATCAACTCCCGAGAGGAGATAGTGGGTATTCGGTTGGGGCGAGATCTGGAGCATGTATTACCCAGCGAGAAAGCCCTGTTGGCTGATGACGAGACCGCATTGCTGTTTGATTTGAAGTTCGTCGAGTCACGACTGATGAGCTTTGATATGGCTGGTATACAGACTAAACATCAGCATGTTGAAAGGGAAGAGGAGAGGCCGGTCAACGAAGAGGAGAAGCGCGGCCCCATGATCCTCTGCGTTGATACCAGTAGCTCGATGAGCGGTGCGCCCGAGACGATCGCCAAAGCCATGACGCTATTTCTGGCAACCAAAGCGAGAGAGGAGCAACGTCCCTGTTACCTGATTAACTTCTCTACGGGTATCAAGACGTTGGAGTTGAGTGGAGAATGGGGCCTTGCGTCGATAATCGACTTTCTGAAAATGTCGTTTCATGGCGGTACTGATGCGACACCGGCCCTTGGCCATGCGTTGAAAACCATGGACGCAGAGACCTACCAAAAGGCTGACCTGTTGATGATTTCTGACTTCATCATGGCGGATCTGCCACCGGCGACCCTGGCAAATATCGAGCAACAGCGTGGTAAGGGTAACCGCTTTTACTCTCTGGTGGTCGGCTCTGCCTATATGGTTCAGCGGCTAAAGAGCCTCTTTGATCATGAGTGGGTGTATAACCCGACGACGAGTACCATTCATGAGTTGATCGGCTTTCAGCAAAAAATTGATAACCAGTTTGAGGCACCCCCGTTATGAAGGCCTTGCCGAAATTTCAGGAAGAGTACAGCGCCAAGATCCCCGCCCTGACCCTGGTGACCCAGCTGGGCTGGACTTTCCTCTCCCCCGAACAGGCGCTTATCGCAAGGGATAACAAGGCCGATCAGGTGGTGCTGCGCCAACAGCTACGCAGCGTGCTGGCCGAGCGCACCTTTGTGTTTGCGGGCAAAACCTATCCGCTTTCCCCTAAGTCAGTGGACAATCTGGTGAGCGAGCTGTGTAGTCCAGCCCTGAATGAAGGGTTGCAGGCGGCCAACGAGCGGCTCTATAACCACCTTCTCTATGGCATGTCGGTGACCGAATTTGTCGATGGCAAGAAGGTGAGCCCCACCATCCCCCTGATTGACTGGCACAATCCGCACAATAACCGCTTTACCTTTACCGAAGAGTTTCGGGTCACCCGCGCAGGGGGCATCGAGTCGCGTCGCCCGGATATCGTCTGCTTCGTCAATGGCTTGCCCTTGGTGATGATCGAGGCCAAGCGCCCGGATGGCAACGCCAAAAAAGGGCCGACCATCAAGGAGGGGATCTCCCAGAGCCTGCGCAACCAGCGCCCGGACGAGATCCCGCTGCTGTTTGCCTACAGCCAGTTGCTGCTCTCCATCAACGGTATCGAGGGACGATATGGCACCTGCGGTACGCCGGAGAAGTTCTGGGCCGCTTGGCGTGAGGAGGACATCGGTGATGGCGAGATGACGGCCATCAAGAACCAGCCGCTCTCATCTGAACAACGCTCTGCCCTGTTTAGCCACCGTTCCGCCGCCGATCTGGGCTGGTATCAGTCTCTGGTTGCGGCGGGCGAGCTGGCCGTCAGCGATCAGGATCGGCTGCTCATCAGCCTGCTCTCGCCGGAGCGGTTGCTGGAGATGACCCGGCTGTTCACCCTGTTTGACAAGAAGGCGGGCAAGATAGTCGCCCGCTACCAGCAGGTGTTTGGCATCAAGCGGTTAATCGAGCGTATCAACCAGAAACGTCCAGATGGCGGGAGAGAAGGTGGGGTGATCTGGCACACTACTGGTTCGGGCAAGTCGTTCACCATGGTGTTCCTCAGCAAGGCGCTGATCCTGCACGATAGTTTGAAACAGTGTCGCCTGTTGGTGGTGACCGACCGGGTGGATCTGGAGAGCCAGCTCAGCAAGACCTTTGCCTCCAGCGGTGAACTCGCGGGCAAGAAAGATAAAGAAGCGGCCATGGCTACCTCGGGCAAGCGGCTGGCCGAGCAGATCGGTAAGGGCAGCGAGCGGATCATCTTCTCGCTTATTCAGAAGTTCAACTCAGCCACCAAGTTGCCGGAGTGCATCAACAAGAGCCCGGATCTCATCGTGCTGATCGATGAGGGCCACCGCAGCCAGGGGGGCGAGAACCATATTCGCATGAAGCAGGCGCTGCCCAACGCCGCCTTTGTCGCCTTTACCGGCACACCGCTGCTCAAGGATGACAAGACCACCAACAAGTTTGGCCCCATCGTCCATGCCTACACCATGCAGCGGGCGGTCGAGGACAAGACGGTGACGCCACTGCTCTATGAGGAGCGCATCCCCGATCTGGAGGTCAACGAGCGGGCCATCGATAGTTGGTTTGAGCGCATTACCCAGGGGTTAAACGAACAGCAGCAGGCCGATCTGAAACGCAAATTTGCCCGCAAGGGCGAAATCTACAGCGCGGAGGACCGCATCAAGCTGATTGCGTTCGATATCGCCAGTCACTTTTCAAACCACATCATCGAGGGGCTCAAGGGACAGCTGGCCTGTGACAGCAAGGCCTCGGCGGTGCTCTATAAAAAATACCTCGACGAGGCGGGATTGTTCGAGTCGGCGGTGGTGATGAGCCCGCCAGACAGCCGTGAAGGCAACACCGAGGTGGATGAATCGACCACACCGCTGGTTACCCAGTGGTGGAAGGACAATGTCGGCACTCAGGATGAGCAGGTGTATTCCAAGGCGCTTATCGAGCGTTTTGCCGATGAGAATGATCCCCTCAAGTTGCTGGTCGTGGTGGACAAGTTGCTGACCGGCTTCGATGAACCAAAGAACACAGTGCTCTATATCGACAAGCCACTCAAAGAGCACAACCTGATCCAGGCCATTGCACGGGTCAACCGGCTGCACCCGAAGAAGAAATTTGGTCTGCTTATCGACTATCGCGGCATCTTATCCGAGCTGGATACCACCATCGGCAAGTATCAGGATCTCGCTTCCCGCACCCAAGGCGGCTATGACGTTGACGATCTCAAAGGCCTCTACAACCAGATGGGCACCGAGTACAAGCGCTTGCCGCAGCTCTACCAGACCCTGTGGAACATCTTCGCCGGGGTGAAGAACAAGCAGGATATCGAGCAACTGCGCCAAGTGCTGGTGCCCAAGATGGAGGAACTGGACGGCGAACTGGTGGATGTGCACCTCAAGGTGCGAGAAGACTTCTACGAGGCGCTCACGGCGTTTGCCAGTTGCCTGAAAGTGGCGTTGCAATCGGCCTCTTTCTTCGAGGACAGCGCCTTTAGCGAGGCGGATCGCCGTCACTACAAGGAGACGGTGAAACAGCTCTCCAGCCTGCGTCAACTGGTGCAACAGGATGCAGGTGAGAAGGTGGACTACGACGAATATGCCGAGCAGGTGAAGAAGCTGCTGGATAAGCATGTGGTCGGGGTAGAGGTTAAAGAGCCTGGTGGCGTCTATGAAGTCGGCAAGATGGGTCAGCAGCAGCCAGAAGAGTGGAACGAGAACAAGACCCGCAACGAGACCGACATCATCAAAACGCGGGTCACCCGTATGATTGAGCAGGAGCTGCGTGACGACCCTTATGCGCAGGAGGCCTTCTCCACGCTGTTGCGCCAGGCCATCCTTGATGCGGAGAAGCTGTTCGAGCACCCACTCAAGCAGTACATGCTGTTTCGGGAGTTCGAAGAGCAGGTACAGGAGCGCCGCCTGAGTGACATTCCTGATGCCTTTGCTGGGCATCGCCACGCTCAGGCCTACTTTGGCGTGTTCAAGAAGGTACTGCCGGAGGTGTTCGCCATTACCGACAGCCAGGTACAGGACAAATGGATAAAGCTGGCCTTCGAGATCGATATGGTCGTGGATGCATCGGTGGCCGAGCACTCCATCAACCCGCAGAACATCGAGGCGGGTATTCGCAAGCAGTTGCTGCCGCGTATGTTCCAGGAGTGCAAAAACATCGGCAGTGGTATGGAGCAGGCCAAGAAGATCGTCGAGATGGTGGTGCAGATCACCCGAGTCGGCTTGAGCGGAGTCTGATCAGATGAATGTGCCTATTCGGGTCAAGGGCGATGCTCAGCCCCAGGCTCCAGCTCCATCCTTTAGCTTTCGCTACGGCGATGAGCGGATCGCCTTCGAGCGGGTGCAACGGAGACAGGCTAGCGGCAAGATGCTTATCAAGGTGCATCCCGATTGCCGCGTCGTGGTCTCGGCCCCGCGTGAGGCGACTGATGATGCGGTTCTCGCAGCGGTCAAGCAGCGCGGACGCTGGATCTACCAGCAGTTACGCGACTTTCGCCAGCAGTTGGAGCACGTCACCCCACGCCAGTACATCAGTGGGGAAAGTCATTATTACCTCGGCAAGCAGTACCTGCTCAAGGTGATAGCGGCACCTGATGCTGTGCAGGGGGTCAAAATGCTGCGTGGCAAGTTGGAGGTGTCGGTCAGGAGCCTAGTCACTGATAGCGCAAAGAGAGCCGAGAAAGTCCAGGCACTGCTCGCTGACTGGTACAAGGCTCGTGCCAGGGAGGTGTTTGCCAGACGGCTCAATGCCATGCTCGAGCAGGCCATCTGGGTCACCGAGCGTCCGCCACTGCGCATCCTGACCATGCAGACCCAGTGGGGCAGTTGTTCCCCCAATGGCCGGATCACTCTCAACCCGCATTTGGTCAAAGCGTCCCGCGAGTGTATCGATTACGTGATCCTGCACGAGCTCTGCCATATTGCCGAGCACAACCACAGCGAGCACTTTTACCGGCTGATGGGTCAGGTGATGCCCGGTTGGGAAAAGACCAAAGCGAAGCTGGATGGCATGGCTAACCGCTTGTTGACGTGAGTTATCAGCTCGTCAGTCACCCACAGCCCGGCAGGCCACCCTTGCCGGGCTGAATTTTTTGGTGTGGATGCATTGATTGCTCTTCGCATGGAGCCTTTTGTAGCCAAAAACGGGCATTTTTTCTGAGCGGAATCATCAATCGCTTCAGAATAATGTTCTATATCCGTCACCCTCTTATGTCAAAAAAGGAATAAAAAACATTTACTTATTATTTATGAAAATAAATATTCGTGATTATGTATGCTTATGTGATTTTTTATAACTATATGTTTTTTTAAGATAAAAAATGAAATTTTGTTGAGTGTGGCATTTTTGCCATGATAGCGTCGATAGTTATTATTTATAAAAATAAATAAGTAAAAACAACGCCTTACGTGCATTATTGCGATTGACGACCCCCTGCCCAGTTACTAGGTTGTATGCAGGTCAGGTAGGAGTAGTCATGCAGCAAAAAACGGTTCAGCAGCCCATCGTCACCGATGCGGAGATCGCAAAAACAGCACGGTACAACCGAGACATCAAAGCTTCGGGGTATCGCCCCTGGGTCACGGTGCGGCAGTCCCATACCTATGGTCAGGGGCAGATTGTGTATAGTCACAAAACGAGACGTGAGCATCATCTGCTGAGTCGTGGCGAGAGGGCACCATTTTTCTATTTCGAACGCGATCCAACTGTTATCGACATTCTCGAACAGTATCCGTTACCACTGCATCAAACTCTAGAAATTGCTGCCTCTCTGAACGTTGTCCATCCAGGTAATTATAAAGAACGAGGTAATCATGGTGGCCGCATCCCAGCCAAAACTATGACTCAGGATTTTGTCATTATTCGGCAAACGGAGGCAGGGATGCATATATTGAGTCCATATAGCTTCAAATATTCTGATGCGCTGGATCCAGAAATAACATCCCCCCGTGTTGTTAATCGTACATTGGCAAAAGAGCGAATCGCCCTTGAGTATTGGCGTACTCAAAATATTGATCATGTGTTGATAACAGAGAAGAGTTTTGACGCCACCATTATTTACAATTTAGAGTTTCTACGAGAATGTTTTGATGAGGTTGAACTGATTCAGGTTTCGGCAGAATTTTATGCCAATGTTATTGTTCGGTTTAGGCACCACATGATAGCAACCCCTTTATCCACGCTGCTGATGTTAATTCATCAGGTAGCCTATGAACTTAATATTGATAAATTTCAGGTGCAGTGTTTGTTCCAGCACGCGGTTTATACCGGTCGTTTGAATATCGATTTGACACAACGAATCGAGTTATACCGTCCTCTGCCAGTAATACGGAGGTCTAATGCGGGTTAACCAAAAGATCGTGTCTGATACCAAAAATAGTTCCGAGTTGCTGATCATTGATATCTGCTGGGATACAATGCGGCTAGCTGTAACTGAATTGCTACTCGTTTCACCGAAACGGCCATTTACCTTGTCGCTTGACGAAGTTGAAAATGATATTTCTCAAGGGCGTAGGCATATAGCAGATCATGATTTTCCAAAAATCATCTATGAAGCAGATAATAACTTAAATCCAAACTGGATAAAAAAACGTGATGAAGGACTTGCTACGCTTGAACCCCTAATAAACGATCATGAACTGAGGCATCGTTATCTATATGGTGACTCAAGCGGGATTTTGAAACTACTCATTGATCGTTCAGGAAAAAGTAAAAAGTATGTCACTAGTCAATTGAATCGCTACTTCCGATGTGGTGGCATTCCAAATGCGCTATTACCTAATTACTTCGCATGTGGCAAAAATCACCAGTTGCCTACTACATACCTGGAGCTGGAAAAGGGGAAGGTTTGTCTTGCATCAAAACGAGGGCGCGAAACGCTTTATGGTAAATCTTACCGTGGCATTACCCAACAAGACATTAAAAATATAGTATTCTTCTCCAAGAAAATCCGCTCGGGGACAGAAGTCCAGCTTTCTCGGTTGTATTTGGATTTTTGTATGGAGTATGCTTCGACAGAGTTGCGCCCGATGGGAGCCCCGGATGAGGATATTGCTGAACCGTTCAAAATTTTACTACCCAGAAATTATCTTATTTCTCCCAAATCATTCAAGCGCCAGCTTACTAAATATGTTGATCAGTTGACGTTTTTGAAAAAGCGGGTAGGTAGTATAAATTATGATCGAGATTACGCCGGCAAGCCCGGGCTCGCGAGAGCGGGGCTCCGAGGACCGGCATCGCGCTACGAAATTGATAGTACTATTGCAGATATATATATTCGATATTCCTACAGCAAAGATGAACTAGTCAGTATAGGACGACCTGTAATCTATAGTGTTGTTGATAGTTTCAGTGGAATGATTGTGGGAATTCATGTTGGTTTTGATAGTCCTTGTTGGCACGGTGCCAGTCAGGCATTATTTAATGCTATGAGTAATAAGGTCGAATTTTGTAGACAGTATGGCTATGAAATAGCTGAGTCTGATTGGCCATGCCAGGAGGTTTGTCGTGAATTAACGTTAGACCGAGGTTCAGAGAATACTGATAGCAATATAGCTTCCCTCCTTCGCGGTCAAATTGGTATTACTGTAGGCAATTTTAATGCATATCATCGTGGTGATATGAAAGGCACGGTTGAGAAGAGTTTTGATATTATTCAGTCTCTAGCGATCCCCTTTGATTCTGGCAAGGTTGTAAAATCTCCAAAAAAAGAAGACCAACATGCATCCCGTAATTCTTTGTATACCTATGAACAGTTTATGGTTCGACTGATAAAATGTATCATATTTACCAACAATAACAGGGAACGAGTCCTATCTCATAATTTTGAGATGTCGCGAGATGGTGTGGTTTTTACATCTCGTGGTGTTTGGGATTGGGGGATGGAGCAGGCAATCTTGAAACCACGAGTTTCAACAAATCGCCTACGATACGCATTGTTGCCGGAAGCAGAGGCAACAGTTAGGTCTCAGGGAGTGTTCTTCAAAGGTTTATATTATAATTGTAATGAAATTGTACGTAGGGGCTATCTTGATCGAGCAAAAAATATTGGTCGTTTCAAAATAAAGGTTCGATATACCGATATCAGCACTAATCATATCTGGTATGGAGATGACGAAAGTGGAGAGCTCCTCCAACTGGATTTGACTGATCGTAGCGAAGCCTATAAAAATCAAATTTGGGCCAATGTCATGCGCCGCCAAGCGATTGTCAAAGAACAACTGGCTATTCTAGATGAAAGCAGATTTGATGCACGTGCATTATTGGAAATGGATTTAAAACAATGTGATGATGCGATTAGAGCAGAAAGTCGCCATCTTAAAAAATCCAATGCTAAAGGCATTCAGCCAGGGATGAAAACCCTCAAGCATATTGAGGCTGTACAGCAGCGACATAATGAAATGCAAGCCATTTATGCCGATCTGTCTGGGGTCGACAACCGGGATCAAATCCATCGGCCCAAATCGCTGCAATCTAAACAAAATTTGAATGATCCGACAGTAATATCCTTTCAGGAAGACGAACAATGAGCCAGCCAAATTATTATATGCATCCTAATCGACAGTATCGAGACAACCCATTAATTGAGGCGCTGGGTCAGCCATTAACAATGCAGCAGTTTTATGCACTCAGCGAGTTGCCTTTTATTAACAATGTTGATTTGACTGGTGTTGATGCATCACTTCATGGTTATTATATCCGAACCCAGATCGATCAATTGAATGATGTTTATGCCGTTCAAGACGAGGCATATCGTTTATATGATGTCATGCGACGCATGATTGAAGCGGGGTATGATAAACGCAATCCTCTGCGAACAGATATACGGCGGATACTGACGGCTATCGATAGAGACAAGACAAATCCCAATCAGGTTGCATATTTATCAAGCTTGGAACTCTATTCTGTATTGCAGAGTTATTTGTTGATTGGACTGAGTGGTCGTGGTAAATCATTTATGGTAAGGCGTATTCTGAAACTATTTGATCAAGTTATTGAACATTTCAATTATACCGACCACAAGGGGCGGGAGCATACGCTGGATCAATCTCAGGTAACGTATCTGTATGTAGAAATTCACGAGCGTCGTGGTCAAAAAGCGCTGCTGTTGAATATGTTGGAGGTGCTGGATGAGGTGACCGGACAAGCATATGCATATGAACACCGTAATAGGTCTGTTAATGAGTTAATTACCATAGTACGCAAGCTCCTTATCGGTCATAGTGTTGGGTTGGTAGTCGTTGATGAGGCCCAAAATCTAGCCAAATCCTCCCGTAATGAAGTTTTAAGTATCAATGAAAAAACGTCGATAAAATTTGTCGAGGAATTGTTCAACAGAGTCGGTGTGCCGATCATGCTGGTAGGAACATTTGCAACGCTAGCATTATTTGAGAGGGAAACAACTATCGGTCGGCGAGTGACCAAAAATGGATCTATGTTGTTGGCGAGTTGCGATTCTAATAGCTCATTTTGGAAACGGTTTATCCGCCTGCTATGCCAGACTCAATTACTAAAAAATCAGTCAACATCGGTAGATACATTGTGTAGGCATATTCATTATCTGAGTGCGGGCATTCCGGCAATTGCCAGTAGCCTGGTTAGGGCCACGCTCGCCTATCTCACGTTCCTGGAGCCTCAGGATCAAGATCTTTCTATAGCCTCGCTGGACTTAGTTTTTAATCGTGAATTTAGAGTATTGACCCCGGCGTTAACTGCACTGAGAAGAGGTGATTACCACAAATTTGAGGATTTTGAGCCGATGCTGATGCTGGAGTCGGTGGCGAGCCATTCTGATGTCATGACACAGATAACTCCGCCTCCAGCCATGAACCTGGTTCAAGGAGAGGTAGAGCTGAGCGACAAACCCGTATCATCGCAGATTGAGGTACAGAAACGCAAAAAACTGGATCAGTTATCGCCGTCAGTATTGTTAGGACAACTCGGCTACAACCTAGATAAGGTTAAGCCGAAATGATTCTCCATCGTTTAGAGCTGCTGCCGGGTGAACATCTGGGAGCCGTGGCTGGTCGAATGCATGTGCTGAGCATCTATGGGACGTTCACCGCTACAGTAAAAGCGTTGGGTCTAGGTAGCCCACCGATTCGCCCCCAACGATTGTCTCATGCCGATGACATAGCCCTCGATGCCATTTTTCGGGCGAAGGGGGTAGCTCAGCCCTGGCAGACACATGGCTACGGCCATTATCTAACCCCGTTTTTGAGTCTGCCTGAGCAGGATATGTTGACGGCTGCGTGCGCGGGCCACACGCAGCTCCGGTTGAGGGTGACCGGTCAGAACAATCTACAGCACCGATACTGGCGTTGGTGTACAGACTGTATCGCCGAGGATTATGAGCTCCATGGTATGCCCTACTACCACCGAGATCATCAACTGCCAGGAGTGTTCCATTGTCATCGGCATCAACGCGGTTTGTCTGGTCACTGCGCAGGCTGTGGTTTTTCTGCCAAATTGTTGTCGGAACAACTGATCCCACCCTACGATAGCCTCTGCCCCCATTGTGGACACTGGATGGGGGGATACGATGGTCATTTTACCGAGCGGATGCACGAGATCGAGTTGGCATCGCTGGCATTGGCCCAGTCCGCGAGTGCTCTCACCCTACGCTCGCTGACCCAGTTGGTGAGTGAGTCTATGGGAATATCGGGTAAGCCGATGCGCACGGTCGAGAGTATCCGGTCAATCAATGCGTGGTTTAGGGAGATGGATGTTCAAAGCGATCCCATGGCACTTACTGCGTATTTCACCAATACAGGGGGGCCAGGTCAGGTATGGCAATTACCCCCACAGCTGCGCAATGCACGGGGCTACCATGAGCAGTCAGCCCGAGATCCGTTGCACCCGCTGGTCCACCTGCTGCTGTTACAACATGCAGGCATCGATCTGGTGGGGCTCCTGAGGTCTGAGGGTTAACCCCGTGTTGGGTTCGGTGCTCCCGGCGTACATACCTGGTGAGTCGGTCTACAGTTGGGTCACTCAGTATTTTGTTCATTCCGCATACAGTGATAGAAACCATTTTTGTAACCGGTTATTCCACCATCCTGCCATTCGTCTGCACCCCTTATTACCTGGGCATATTGAGGCAGCAGCTCAGGCTGCGGGCGTAGATCCGCAATATCTGCTGCACCATGGCACGGGTTTCCCATTGTTCTCCCTGACGCTGAACAATAAGCACCAAGTCCACGCCCTGGCTGCCGCCATGCTGGGTGAGGGGAGGGGAATAATGGCCCTGTCAGGACAAGCCGCCAGCAAACTCGCCTTTGGTGTAGTTTGCCTGAAATGGTGTCCTAGTTGCCTGCTGGAGGATGAACAGACGTTTGGGGCCGGATATTGGCATACAGAGCATCAACTGTATGGAGTGACCGCCTGTATCAGGCATACGCTGCGTTTGCAAACCCTGGCGGCCAGCGCGGGAGGTATCGATCGGCGACTGCTCTTGCCCGATCCCGCCATGCGCTATGAGCAATCGTTGCCGTCCGAGCAAGAAATCTACCTTTCTTCATTTATCACCGAGCTGCATCGGTATCTGTGCGTCCAGTCGCCAGTGGCATCACCAGCTGAGTATTATCGGCGATGGCTGGGACAGCAGGGCTATTTGACAGCCCAAGGTCATCTCCGCAGCCAGGCCCTGTTGAAGGCTCTGAGTGCGTTCTGGCAGAGCCTATTTACCGGCTCTGCCCCCATGGTGCCAGTGGGCCTGGCCAGTTATCAGTACATCTCGGCTCTGGTTCACGGAAATCGTAACCACCACTACCTAAAACACGCGGTATTGATGGCGTTTGTGAGCCGCAGCCCAGCAGAATTCTTTTCCATCGAGGAGCCACAGGTGATGCCGGTGCCTGCCTCTTCTCCGAGTGACAGGCAAGCCGCCGAGCAAGCGGTGTTAAGGCTGCTGGCGGAACAGACCCCCATGCGGCAGATCGCCCGCCAGACTGGATACAGTGTCGGCTATATCAAACAACTCGCCCTGAGACACAATCAACCGGTTGATCACCGTGCCAAGCGCATTACAGCTGAAGTTGAGCGGGGAATATGGCGTCAGGCGTTCATGGGGGGAGCACGGCAGCAGATCGCGTACAGTCATGGCGTTTCTGTCGGGGCGGTCGAAGCCATTATTCAGAGCCACCAGGGGCTGTCTGACTGGCGACGGCATTTGAGAAGGGTTAACCGTCTACGTGAGCACCGTGTAACGGTGGCTGCATATTTGGCACAGCATGCCGATGTCAGTCGAGGCTGTGTCGAACAGGTGTGTCGAACCGCATTTACTTGGCTCTATAAACATGATCGTGCCTGGTTGTATCAACAGTTACCTGCCGCCAAGCGAGCAGTTCACCATCCCAGTGTGGATTGGGAAGAACGGGATAGGAAACTGGCTGAGCAACTGGGGCTGCTGGCCGAGCAGGCAAGCTCTCTATCTGCATTGGAACGGGCAGTCGATAGGCCAGACTGCCTGAGGAAATACAAAACACGTCTACCGCTCAGTTACGCATTGGCTGTGCGGCTGGTTGCGGCGTATGCCGCTCAACATCCTATGCCCTGATGCTCGCCGTCGATACCTATACAGGTTCTGATATCAGGCATCACAACGAGGAGTATTGCCATGAAGGTCGAAGCCATCGTTCCTACCACACAGGTCGTCGATATTTTGTGCGATGTCTGTGGTGCTAGTACTACTAAATCGCTCGGTACGCAGGAATTCGGCACGCTGGAAGCTTGCTGGGGTTATGGTTCGCAGCACGATGGTGAACGATATCAGGTACACCTATGTGAAGGCTGCTTTTTTGGGGTGCTGGCCAACCTGAGACAGGAGCATCGGTTGATGAATATGTTTTCGGATGATTATCAACCCGCAGACCCTGATCAATTTGGGAAAATTGAAGGCAATCGAGAGCTTATCTAACCACGATTTGAATGGTTGTGTTGATCGGCTCATCAAATGAGTCGATTGGTCGAGGGGATCGGCTCATCAAATGAGCCGATTGGTCGAGGTGATCGGCTCATCAAGTGAGTCGATTGGTCGAGGTGATCGGCTCATCAATTGAGCCGATTGGTCGAGGTGATCGGCTCATCAAATGAGCCGATTGGTCGGGGTGATCGGCTCACCAAATGAGCCTATTGTTGGTGCTTTATGGTCACGTATGAACTGTTAATCAACAGGGGATGCCATGCCTAATCCGGCCGACAAGATCGATAACTGCCTGCGCTCCCATAGGCGTAGTAATCACATCGGCCGGTTTTTCACCACCTAATCCCCACGCAGAGCGGGTGAGCCATCTCATCGTTTTAGCAGTATCTCCCCGGTGTAGGGATATGGCTGCGTCCACTGCTAAGGCTGCCCAGTAAACGCGATCTCCCTGAGCTGTCGATAAGCGATTGCCCCGTTTGATTTGGCGATTCAGTGTGTCTCGGCTAATGCCAATCATCTGGCAAATTGTTCGGGTATTAGACCCCAATAGCTTGCTCAGTTTGACGACGATCTCAGGAGATACACCAGACACTATGTGCTGATGGGCGGCTAGCCAGTTACGTGGTAGACCGAGCGACTCCAGAACAGATAGATTGCTGGTTGGGGGAGATTGCTCTACATGAGTCATTATGAGTCTGCGCCTCCGTATGGGGGGGGTTGATGGCAGCCCAATGCGAATCATCACTCAGGAGTTCATTGGGTCATCATCTAGTTTGGGGCATTTCGCAAGTCGTTGGCTAAAAAATTGACATTATAATTTAATTCAATGTAATCAATGCGTTAAGTGCATTCATTCCAATTAGATTCGTCATCGCTCAACACAAGCGCGCACCGATTGGTTGATGGTCTCCATATGACAATTATCGTTCGCTCACTCTGTTCCCTGCCTGGCTACTATTAATCAACCTATTCGCGGCTCTACAAATATTCAATCCTCCAGAGCTGCCATGGCCTCTCGTGAGAATCAAAGGTTTGGCTTCAGGCCTAAATTGCATGAAAAGTGTGGTCGATTTGCGAAACGAGGCCGGTAATTAAACATAATGGGGTCACTTTGAATAAGTTTTTTCGGGGGATAGCTATCGAGCCTTCTTCACTGGACCCAATTGCATGATTTCGATTAAAAAAGTGTTCATTGGAATTGGTATACTGCATCACTTCAAAATCGGGAGTGATGCATGAATTTCACCTTGTTGTTCGATTGGCTCAAGCTTCTTGAGCCGACTTCTGCCCCTACTTTCGTGGTCTGCCTGGTCGGGCTGCTGTTAGTGCTTTTTGGCTTGTTCTATCTTTGGCCATCTCTGTTTGTGGCGAACAATCTGAAGCAGGCAAGCAAAGGATTAGAACCACTGCGTGACCTGCCTGCTTTTGAGAAGTTGGAGCAGGCAACAGCAATGTTTGCATCGCCAAAATTTATAGCTATGAAGCATGCGTGGAAAGAATATGAAGACACTTTGCATAAGCAGAGTGAACTGGCCGAGGGAGAGAGTCGCTTGATAGCTGTTCGCGCGACAACCCTGTCAGCGACCTTCTTCTCAGTGCCAAGTATGGTGGAAATGCCGCTTCGCACTGAGGTTTTCAAGCATCTACCAGGCGTACTTACTGGTATCGGTATTGTCGGCACCTTTTTAGGACTGATGTTGGGATTGTCGCATTTTGATGTATCAGATCCCGCGAAAGTGACCGAAAGTGTTTCTCGCCTGCTCAGTGATGTACTTTACGCTTTTGTTGGGTCTTCATTTGCAATTTTGGCCTCTATTTTAGTTACTGGGTTTGAGAAGGCTCGATGGGGACGTTGCCTTGTATTGCTGGAAAAGCTGACCGAGTCCATTGATGAACTCTTCAAGGGGGGGGTGGGTGAGGAATATTTAGCCGACCTGGTTAAGGCCAGCAATGAAAGTGCAGTGAATGCCCGGCAACTGAAAGACAGCTTGGTGAATGACCTACGCACCATGTTGCAAAACCTGGTTGATACCCAGGTACAGGAAAACTTCAAATTAGCCAACACTCTCTCAACCTCTTATCAAGAAGTCGGTGCGTCTTTAGCTAACCAAATTGGGCGTTCTATCGAAGATAGTCTTAAAGACCCGTTGGAAAAAATTGCTGGATCTGTGAAGCAAGCAAGTGGCGATCAGTCGGGCCAGGTACAGCATCTATTGACTGATGTACTGAGTGCTTTCATGAGCAAACTAGATGCATCTTTCGGCCAACAGTTCAGCGGTTTGCATGAGATGCTCGGTCAGTCCGTAACAGCAATGCAGTCCATGCAGCAAGGCTTTATGGCATTGGTTGACGATATGCGACGAGCTGGAGAATCCTCTTCTCAGCAAAGTTCCTCCATGATCGCGCAACTTCTTGCTGATATGCAGGCTGGCCAAGCAAGTATGCAGACGGGCATGAATGAAATGCTGTCACAGATGCAGACTACGGTAGAACGAATGGGAAGTTCGGGCGAAGATGCCAGTGAGCGTATAGCTCACCAACTTGAGAAATTGTTTGCTGAGAGTGAGGTTCGTCAGCAACAGATGGCCGAAAGTCTGACCAGCTTTATAGAGCAGGTCCAGCAAAGTGTTGGTCAGGGACAGGAAGAGATCATGAGCAACATGTCCACCAACTTGACTCTCTTGAGCTCCCAACTCAACCAGATGTTCCAGACCTTTTCCTCTAACCAAGAGGGAATGGATGCTGCTCATCGTCAGGCACAGGCCGATATCAGGAACACAACGGAGACTGTTATTGGTGGGTTGGATAAGCAGCTTAAAGAGACGCTGCAATTGGTCGAGCAGCAGAGAGAAGTGGCACAGCGGGCTAGCGATAGCCAGCAACAAGCAATGGTTGAGAATCTGGATCATTTTATTGCTCAGATTCAGCACCGAGTAGGTCAGGGGCAAGAAGAGGTTATGGCGAGCATGTCGAGCTCACTAACTCATTTGGGCTCCAAGCTTGAGCAAATGTTCGAGACGTTTGCGACCAATCGAGAGGGCATGGATACAGCGCATAGCCAAGCATTAACTAACGTTCGTACTATGACTGAGAACATTGTTGATGGTCTGCAACAACAGATTCGAGGTTTGATGGCGCTGGTAGAGCAGCAGCGCGAAGAAGCGCAGCAAGTTATTGAAGTTCTTGGTCAGCAAACAAGGGAGCACTTGCAGCAGATGGCACAAGGGGCGGACAAAATGCGCCTCGCTGCGGATCGGTTCGACACGGCAGGCAATAGTGTGGCTCAGGTTGGTGAAACTACTGCCAAAGTGATGGAGTCGGTACAGCAAGTTGGTGGAGACCTGGCAGGCGCTTCTCGTGAGCTCACAACTATCATCGCAGAATACCGCGCTCATCGAGAGTCTGCCGTCAAAATTCTGGGTACTATCGAGTCTGTTGTCGCTGGAGCGCAGAGCGAACAGAGCCAGCGAGTGCAACTTATTAGCGATCTTAAACAACACGGTGAGCGAATGCGTGATCTGAACCGTGAGGCTACAGAATACCTCGACCAGATCGGCAACGCGATGGCAAAGGGGTTCAACGAGTTTGCTGATGGGCTGAATCGAAATCTGGTTAAGACCATGGGGAGTTTGGATAGCGAGTTGGATAAGGCAGTGAAAGGCCTTGCTGGTGGTATTGATGAAATGAAGGAAGGGATTGAGGATCTTTCCGAGTTGTTTGAGTCGGTCAAGGTACGACGCTAAGGGGCTAACTTATGTTCGGGATGAAAGGGGCCTCAACCTCACGTCGCTATGATGAGGCGGAAAAGCCATTTTGGATATCTTATGCCGATCTGATGACCGCCATGATGGTGTTGTTCCTAGTGGTTATGGTTGCCTCACTTGCATCTGTGACCCAGCGAATTCGGGAAGTAGAGGCTGGGGAAAAGCAAAGAGGACAGGATATTACCCGTATCTGTCAAAGCCTGGAGATTCAGGCGCGAAAGAAGAGCAATATCATCAAGGTAGACTGTCGCGACAACCGAATTAGCTTTGGGGAGGCTGGTCGCTTTGGCCACAACCAATATTTTCTCGACCCACAGGGTCAGCAGGCATTGCAGGATGTGGTGCCATTGATCTTGGATGTTGCCAATAGCCCGGAAGGGCAACGTTGGATGAAGCAAGTGGTGGTCGAAGGTTTTACTGATACGGATGGTTCTTACCTCTATAACCTCCATCTGTCCCTACAGCGTTCCGAGTGGGTAATGTGTTCTCTGCTTGATGGGCGGAGCCAGTTGCAGCAGTCCCTATCAGCCGAGCACCAACAGCAGATCCGCAGCTTGTTTTTAGCTGGAGGCGTTTCTTTTAACAATGCAAAGGACAGCAAAGAGGCAAGTCGTCGAGTAGAGTTGCGCATGCAATTTTATGGACTCAAGGAAGACAAGCAGCAGGCAGTGGAGAGCGCACCTCATTTTTCTGGTTTGATGACTGCTGAACGCTGTCAATTGGAGATGCGTTGATGGTGGATGCAATTTCCCGTTTTACCGCGACCTTGGAGTCCAGTGTAGAACGGGTCAAGGAACACTATCTGGAGCGACCTCTACATTCTTTTGCTGCTTTGAAGCAAGCTAGTGCTGAGGTTGAGGCAAGCTTTGACCAAGCGGATGCTGCACCAGAACCACCGAAGGAGAAGCGTCATGCCGCTTTGGCGGCTTTCCTGCGCAATGAACCACTCACTCGACGACAGTGGCGGCTGGTATATGCAGGACTTGTTGACTCTGTTGAGGCAGGTAAACAACTACTAGATGATGAAAGAGTCTTTCCACGAGTGGGTAGGCATGTTCGTGCTCACATCGATAACAGTGGGTTAGCTCGTCGAGATTGGTTGGCACTTTGTTTTAGCTATTTTGGCTATCAGGCAATCGATCCAGAAAAGAGTCAAAACTGGCAACAGTTGCGCACCTATATCCGGGATGGTTACCGAGTTTTACGGAATCCGGCGAAGCTGAAAGCTTGGATGCGGATAGTTGATGAGCACCAAGATCTTTTTCAGAGTGAGGCTGGCTTGCAGTTAGGGCAGCAGATATTTGAGGGGACTGTAACAGACCTTACTCAGCTTCAGACTCTTGCCCAGATCCCGGCAGAAAGTTGGCTCTGGCATCAAGTTATCGCGGTCGTGCAGAAGAAAATTACCGAACTTGATGAGACGAGATTTTTAGCCCGGTTACCGGAGTTGCTGACGCTGATGGGGGTAAACAATAGACGACATGCTGACGAGATCTTAGCCGCTTGTCTTACTCGGTATCGTGATTGTCACTGTCATGCTCAGCCACAACCCCATTTGATGCAAGCTGGTCTGGAGATCTGGGGAAATCCCCAGTTGAAGTCAGAGCAGAATCGTTGGCGCCACCATGTAGGCAAACCAGTGTGCGACATGGTGGGTGCTTGGCTTGCCAAACAGGATTTACAACATTTCTTTAGTTTACTTAAAGGCGAAGGTGAGGTTGATCAGGCTCGCCTCTTCTATTGGCTGCGTTTTGCTGATCAAATGAGCTACACCCGAATTGTGATGGGACGTGATGCACAATTAAACAGGGATGTAGAGTTTGCCCGTTTTCGTGATCAGAATAAGGGGCGCCTAGGGCATTTATCCGGAGGAACGTCAGCCGATAATGCTGTAATTATGCAGATTGGCAGATACCTTTTTGTTGAGTTTTCACGTACAGGAAATGCCTGTTATGTCTATCATGCTGATTCCTGTGGGTTCAATCCAGATGCACATACATTAGAGCTTAATGGTGTTTTGAAACGAGGAAGTACTCGTTGGCGTCATGCTCCTAGGCCATCTAGACCTGATGCGATGGAGGGGTGGCAGACCACTTATGACTATGAATTGCGACGGCTGGGTATTATTCCTACACCACAGGGTGCCCATCAGTCATGGAGTCAATCTGTCAAGCCAGCAGTCCAATCCAATCAAGCATCCTCAGCCAAAGCAGAACCTAAGCGCCAATCTTACAATGTACCTGAACGGCAGACGGCAGCCAGTAACTCAGTGTATTCAGACAGTAAAGGGAAAAGGGATTTTACCCTGTTGCTTGAGCAGTTAGGCGATAACTTGCTGCGCTATGTGGATAACAGCA
Organism: Aeromonas sp. s8; assembly: GCF_040907785.1. Classification (NCBI taxonomy): domain Bacteria; kingdom Pseudomonadati; phylum Pseudomonadota; class Gammaproteobacteria; order Aeromonadales; family Aeromonadaceae; genus Aeromonas; species Aeromonas sp. s8. The sequence continues at coordinate 16,405 of NZ_JBFOCL010000013.1, read as the reverse complement.
ACAAGTATGGGACTTTCCATATAGAGCTCAGGGAACGGCATGAACGGCATGAATGGTTATTAAAAAGCTGTAACTTCATCGCGGACAAAAACAAACCTCTCATGTTCAGTACAGTTATTCAGGACAATGAAAGCACTAGTACTCCCCAAGCGGCAGTGTCGATAAAAGATGATTTCTCTCTACTGCTAGAACAGTTAGGCGGAAACCTGCGGCACTATACGGATCATCGCGCTAAGGGGGGAGCTTTCCATATAGAGATCAAGCAGCGCAATACAGATGACATTTTGCTTCTTAGACGCAATGGATTTGTGGTCAAAAATGGTAGCCCGTTTATGTTTTGGAAAAAATGATGCTTGGACGTTGGTTTAGCAAATTTGGGAAAAATAAGCATGACCCGGTTGATCTCAGCCCATGTTGGCAGGCGGATCAAAGAGGGCTCGTGTTTGCCGAAAGTATACAGGACGAACCTGCGCGATGGGCCTTGGTTGCCTATTTGGAACAGCTTGCTGAGGAGGATTACGCCGCAGAGCTTAGCGACCGCTGGCTCCTAACTTGGCGTAACTTGTATCGATTACTAGCGGATCCCGAGCATGAAAGCAGTCTGGCGTTGTTATCTTTGCCTCACTTTGCTGATGTACGCCCCAAATTGGAATGTACTGGTAGCCTGCTTGATGCTCATTTTACCGTTGCGATTACTCACTGGTGTGACGGCGCAACAGGAGAACATGTTGAGTTAAAACGCCAAGGGGCGTTAGTAACAACGGCAAAAGGACAGGGTTTGCTGAGCGAGGCTAGCTGGCAGCTCTGTGAAGCGTTGCGTGATCTTGTTCGTTGTCAGAAGGAGCAACCAGGTGAGGCGACCAACTATGAGGGATGGGCCGTTATTCGCAGTGCAGCTAAGGCAGCTAATGCTGACATGGATGGTTTTCTTGCCAAGACCGTGGTTGTCAAGCCTCAGCGACTGGCCTTGCGACCACGGAAGGCTGAGATCGATTCCTGTCCCGTCATTGAGGTTAGCGTTGATTTTCCTGAACAACCGGCAGGGTTCCTTTCCTCATTTGATGCCACGCAACGGGTGCAGGATAGATACCGTATAACGCAGTCAGATGGCACTATTGCTCATGTGGTGATAGAGCCTGAAATTAAACATGTGCTCGAAGCCATCAAGGCGATCCCAGGCAGAAGAGTTGCTGGGGATTCGGCTTTGTCTTTGTTACGTAACCCCTATGCCCTGCTGGGAGAAAAGACCAGCGTAGTACTCGATCCAGATCAGCACGAGCAATCGCTTGTCGATGCGGGGATTTATTTTCATCACTTTCGTCTGGAGCCGCAATTCGAGGTCGAGAGTGGGAAAATCACCATCGTATTGCTGCACCTTTCCCCAATAAGCCGAAAGCCACTCCCAGATGTAACCCTTTGTTTCAATTCACCAGGAGTATTTGCTCCTTTTGTACAAGAGCTTCGCCTTAAGATGGCTGCTGGTATGAGTGCAGGTTTCTGGCAGGGTTTTGAGCTTGAGCTCGGCGACTTTGACGAACAGCAGTTGTTCGACATCGAAAAGTTGCTAGATCGCTGGCAAAGAGAGGTGGCCGGAGAGTTGTTCGATTCTTTGTTTGAGCTTTCTCGCTATGGGGATCGCATCATCGGTCTGGGAGAAGTCGTTCCTGTTTCATCGCCCTTTCTGGCTAGAACCACGGGGCAGGATTGGCTATCGAGCGCGAGCGAGTCGCATGAAATAGAGGAATCCTTGGGAGATGCTATCGCACAGATCAATTTTGATGATTCAGCTCTGCTAGATGAGTTGTCAAAGAGGATTGATGCTGCGCTTGCAAACGACATTGGACATCTTTGTTTGCCCGGTTCTGAGCAACCAGTCCCGTTGCGCTTGGCTGAGCAGTTACAAAAGGAATGGCAAAAGCGCCTTCAAAGCGAAGATACAACAGTTCAAGAATCCATGAGGAAAAATGGCATTGGCTTGTTGATGGAAGAAAACATCGATGAGGTGGGTTATGCCAAGTGGCGACAAGATGCGATTGAACAGGCGCATCTTTCTTCCCCTTCCTTACCGGAGAGACTTAAGCCAGAAATTTCGCTGCGTGAGCACCAATTGCACGGTGTGGCATGGTTACAGCATCTGTTCGAACTGTCGCCAGAACATGTATCTGGTTGCCTCTTAGCCGATGACATGGGCTTAGGTAAAACGATCCAATTGCTGACCTTTGTGGTTGATTATCTGGAACGTCAACCTAGTGGCGATCCTGTTCTTATCGTTGCCCCGGTTTCGTTATTGGATAACTGGGAAGCAGAATTGCGAAAGTTCTTCTATGCCGATGACATTGTCGTCATGCGACTCTACGGTGACGCTCTATCAGAGGCAAAGTTTCGTAGCTATGAAATCCCAGAATCATTGCGTCAGCAGGGTGTAACAAATTTGCTGCGTCCCGGTTGGTTGAAGGAGGCTCGTATCGTGTTAACAACATACGAGACGATGCGTTCCCAAGAGATCTCCTTGGGTCGTCAGTCATGGGCCATGGTGATCTGTGATGAAGCCCAAAAAATCAAAAATCCGGCAGCTATGGTGACTAGGGCTATAAAAGCCATGAAGTCTAGGTTTCGTATCGCTTGTACTGGGACTCCAGTAGAAAACACCCTGATCGATCTTTGGAGCCTGTTTGATTTTGTCCAGCCTGGTTTGCTCGGGGCCTTGAACCAATTTGGTCGTGAATACCAAAAACCAATTGAAGAGGGAGAGTGCAAGGATCTAGCTGCTCTGGCTCGATTACGCTCCTTGATTGAACCTCAAACCTTACGGCGAACCAAGCAGGACGTGGCTAAGGATTTGCCTTCCAAGATAGAAGATCGCACTTGCCGCAATCTGACCATGGTTAGTCGGCAGCGTTCCCTCTATAACCAGCAGATTGGTGAATATCGACAGCGACAATTGGTGCAGGAGGCCGCAGGGAGTAAAGAGAGTTTCATCCTTCCTGTGTTGCATAAACTCAAGCTGGTCTGTGCTCACCCCTATTGTGTGGAGCCTGATCTTTGGTTACGCGAACATTCCCCTAAGATGAGGTGGCTTTTAGAACAACTGGATAACATCCGTCGCAGCGGGGATAAGGTTATCATCTTCACCGAACTACGGGATGTTCAGCGTGAAGTACAGCACGCGGTTAAGGTCCGTTTCGATATATCCCCAACAATCATTAATGGGGACACCAGTACAAGTAGCGATAGCCTGAATAGTCGCCAACGTCTGATTGATCGTTTCCAGGCTGTGACCGGTTTCAATGTAATTATTCTTTCCACCGTGGCGGTGGGGTTTGGTGTCAATGTGCAGGGAGCAAACCATGTGATCCATTTCACCCGATGCTGGAATCCGGCCAAAGAAGATCAGGCGACCGATAGAGCATACCGTATCGGCCAGACCAAGGATGTATTTGTCTATTATCCAACCATACGTGATGCTGAAATTCAGACCTTTGAGGCAACGCTCGATGATTTGCTGGATCAGCGGAGATTGTTAGCGAGTGATATGTTGCAGGGGAAAAAGGATTTACAACTATCGGATTTTGATGGTGTGCTTAACAAATGATGTCATTGCCACACTTTTCAACACTAGCATGTAGCCTTTCTGCTAACGCGCACAAATGACAAGCGTCTGCTCACTAATCCTCATAAGAGGTAATTAGCTGTTTTGTAATTTAGTTACATAGTCACTGTCACGGCAAACAGAACTTGGTTTCCAACTTCAATGTCCTGCTTGTTGGTTGAGCTGGCGGAGGATTGCTATTGAGTTTCCAACTTAAATGTCACTTGTGGGCTCGCTAAGTTACTGAATCGATTGATCAGCTAGTTTCCAACTTAAATGGTCATGATCAGTTTAGGAGCTACAGTTAAGCCTTATAAACAACAGGGCCACCCAGACGGGTGGCCCTTCGTTTACATGGACTTTATCTGCATGCTGCTATCCAAATGTCCGGCTTAAGTCCTTGAGCTGGCTCGCTTTGCTCTGTAAATTGGCACTGGTTTCACTCACCTGATCGATTTTGAGACTGTTATCGTGAGAGAGCGAGGATATCTGGTTGATATTGCGACTGATCTCCTCGATGACCGCTTGTTGCTCGGTGGCCGCGGCGGTGATCTGGTTGGAAAAATCAGAGACCTTGTCTATCTCGACCACAACCTGATTCAGGTTGCCGGTGCTTGCCCGGGTGGTGGCGAGGCAGGCGTTGGTTCTGGTCACATTGAGATGCATCATCTCTTTCCATCCCCCCAGGGTTTGCTGGATATGGCCAATGCTGTTCTGGATCTGCTCTGTCGCCTTGTGGGTTCTGGTCGACAGGCTGCGAACCTCGTCCGCCACCACTGCAAAGCCGCGCCCCTGATCGCCTGCCCGTGCGGCTTCGATGGAGGCATTGAGCGCCAGCAGGTTGGTTTGATCTGCAATGCCGCGAATTTCGCTCATGATGGTGCCGATCCGCTCGGATTCGCTCGCCAGTTCGACGGCTGACTGAAAGGCTTGCTCCGCCTGGGTAGCAAGCGCCGACATCTCTTCTCCTGCTTCCGAAAGCTGGGTGCTGGTGGTGATGCAGTGGCTGCGGGCCTCTTCAATCTGGCTGTTGCTGTCTTGAATATTGCGGTTGATCTCCTCGGCGGCCGAGGCCATCTGGGTGACGGCGGTGGCAATCTGCTGGATCTGCGTGTCTTGCGAAGAGATATCCTGGCTGGCCAGCGAGGCGGAGCCGCGCAGGTCATTGGCCATGGCATTGAGCGACGCGGTGGTGTCATCCACCCTGCCGAGTACGGTACGGATCTTCGCTTGCCCGAGCTTGATATGGAAATCGGCAATGCTGTGGGGGGCATCCCCCGAGAAGATAAGGCGGCTGATGCTGTCGTAATCCTGCTCGAGCTGCTGCAAGAATCGCGGTGTGAGGAAGAGAGGGTGGCGATTGAACCAGATGGCAGCCAAGAGAGGAATGATGACCCAGAGCGCCTGCAGCGGTGAGAGCAGCCAGAGCGCGCTGATCACGCTGACGAGCAGCAGGGGGATGGTCATCATGGCCGGTGTGAGTTGACGCAGGCCCATGTGAATGGCAGAGCCGGTTTCACGGGCTTTAAGGGTTTTGTACATCTTGCTGGCACGTGCTTTGTGCTCTGCGGCGGGACGGCAGCGGACGGATTGGTAACCCACCATCTTGCCATCTTCATAAATCGGGGTGACATAGGCATCAACCCAATAATAGCGACCATCTTTGCAGCGGTTTTTTACCATCCCCCGCCATGGTTTACCCGCCTGCAGGTGGGCCCAGAGATCGGCAAACGCTGCCTTGGGCATGTCGGGGTGGCGCACCAGATTGTGATGCTGCCCCAACATCTCTTCCAGGCGATAGCCTGCCACCTGACAAAACGCCGGATTGGCGTAGGTGATGTCCCCTGTGAGGTCGGTCGTCGATACCAACTGGATATCGTCGGCAAATTCAACCTCGGTATCTGTGGTGTGAAGCGAGCTGGTTACCATGATCAGGCTCCGGTTTCGGCGTAACGGAATACTTCGTTTGAGTATGGCAGAGGATGTTCATTTATTGTGTTGTTGCACATTAACTCTTGTGCTACTTCGTGGGGACGGGATGGGTCTCACATTTTTACAGCGCGGTTTGGCGAGGGGAGGCAAGCCAAGTAACATGGCGTGACTTATGGCTGTGAAGCGAGACAGGTAACGCAATGAAGTTGGATGCGATTTTATGGGATTATGACGGTACTCTGGTCAATTCGGTGCCGAAGAATATCGATATCACCAAGCAGATCCTGGCTGAGGTCGCCCCCCATCTGACCGGAGAATATCTGCCGCGCTATCTGCGCAGCGAAGCGGAGTATCACCATGCCAATCACGCCGCCAAGAACTGGCAGGCGCTCTATATGGATTACTACGGTTTGTCGCGGGACGAGATGGTGCTGGCTGGCAGTCTGTGGGCCAAGCATCAGGAGATGAACCGGACCGAGGTGCGTTTTTTTGCGGGGCTGGAGGCGGTGATTGACCATTTCTCTGCCATTCCCCACGGAATTTGTTCGCAGAACTCCCAAAAAAACATTCGCCGGGTACTGGAGCTGCATGGCGTGAACAGCCTGTTCAAGGCTGTGGTCGGCTATGATGACGTGCCCGGACAGCAGCAAAAACCTCATCCTTTCGGTGGCCTCAAATGTCTGGAGTCTATCTTCGGCCCAGCCAGGTGCCAGTCGCTGATCTATATCGGTGACCATGAAGCGGATGTGCAGTTTGCCCGTCATTTGCAAGCAGCGCTTGGCGAGCAGAGCCGTGTGATATCGGTGGCTGTCGCCTATAGCCGCGCGACCCCGGAGCGCTGGGAACACCAACCCGACCATATCGCCCGTGACGTCGAGGATCTGCTCCCCATCGTCGGGCAATATCTGTAACGCCGGTTGCAGATTGCCGTACGGAATAGACAAAACGCCGATCAGTTGATCGGCGTTTTGTCTATGGGAAGCCTGATGGTTTCACACTCAGCTGGCTTAACACTCTACCTGCTTAAAAATGGGTGGTTTAAAACAGCAGTTGTGTCAGGTAGCCCATCAGGATCGCCATGCCAAGGATCACGGTAAGGAAGGCCGCAATCATCGGGATTCTGAACATGGATTTGAGCAGGATTACCTCGGTCAGACTGGCACCGGCACTGCCGATGATCAGCGCCATGACGGCGCCCATTCCCATCCCTTTACCCAGTAGTACCAACGCCAGCGGGATCACGGCTTCGGCGCGGATGTAGAGCGGGATCCCGACGATGGCGCTGAAGGGGATGGCCAGCGGGTTGTCGGCGCCGGCATGGGCGGCGATCCACTCGGCCGGAATAAAACCGTAAATAAACGAGCCGATTAGCACCCCCAGCAGCAGGAAGGGCAATACCGCTTTGAACTGCTGCCAGGCATCGATGCGAGCTTTGACCCAGGCGGTGGGGAGCTGTGGTGCTCTGGTCAGGGCTGCCGTGCCATCGCCGCAGCAGGAGAGGGTGGCCTGCTCTGCCATCTCTGGTTGCGGAGCCGGGCAGCATGCTGCCCCGTTGAGGGGTTTGATTGCGCGAATGGCACTGCGTTGGTTGTCACTGCAATTTGTTTGAGTTGTGGCGCGGGTCGCCGGGCTACAGTCGCTACCGCAAGAGGGGGTGGCCTCTTTGGGGTCGATGACATGGCGCTCGAATCCCAATCTGTCGAGCAGCATGCTCGCCATGACGGAGACACTGGCGGCGATCACGGCGTAGAGCAGGGTCACTTTCCAGCCAAAGGTGGCCCACATCAAGCCGACGATGATGGGGTTCAGCAGTGGCGAAATAAACAGGAAGGTGAGGGTGGGGCCAAAGCCAGCCTTGGCCGAGAGCAGCCCTCTCAGCATGGGGATGGTGGAGCAGCTGCAAAAGGGGGTGACGGCACCGAGCAGGGCCGAGAGCAGATAGCCCTTGCCATGTCTCGCCCCCAGCATCCGCTGGATCTTCTTGTCGGGGATCTTCTGACGGATCAGGCTGACCCCGGCGCTAATGACCAGAAACAGCACCGACAGCTCGACAGCCAGAAACAGGAACATCTGGGCTGCATCGGTCAGCATGGTTAACCACTCATTCATTGTCGTATCCTCACTTAGTTTCTATATTTCCAAAATAATCGAAATGAATGGCCGATCAAGATATTTCTGGTATTATCGAAATATCACATTCGTGGAGGGAGCAGAGATGCAACTGGAAGAGGTCGCCAAGGCATTGAAAGAGCTGGGTCATCCGACCCGGTTGTTTATCTTCAAGCATCTGGTCAAGGCGGGAGAGCAGGGGCTGCCGGTGGGGGAGCTGCAAAAGCAGCTGGCGATCCCCGCTTCCACCCTCAGCCACCATATCGCGGCGCTGGTCTCGGTGGGGCTGGTGAAGCAAAACCGGGAGAGTCGCACCCTGCTTTGCGTCTCTCAATACGCGGTGTTGGAGGAGATCATCGCTTTTTTCCGCGATGAGTGTTGCGTCAACAGCCCGGAGCATCGGCAAGATCAAAGGCAAGAGCTGCCTTCCTGAGGGCTATGGCTGCTAGTAGTGCGGTCAGTTGCGCTGCGCGCAATAAAAAAACGCCGATCATGTGATCGGCGTTTTGCATTGATGTCGCTAGATTCGGGCATTAACCCAGATTGGCTGCGACCTTGCTTTGGGCTTGTCCTTTGCGCTTGATGACAAAGCCAATGCCCAACACCACCAGCCAGGCTGGGATCAGTTCGACCGAGATGCGGAAATCTGGGGTCATATACATGATCACCAGAATACCGGCCATGAACGCGAGGCAGAGATAGTTGCCGAAGGGGTACCAGAACGCCTTGAACTTGGGCTGGACACCCTCTGCGACCTTGGCCTTGCGGAACTTGAGGTGCGCGAGGCTGATCATCGCCCAGTTGATCACCAGTGCGGAGACCACCAGCGCCATCAGCAGGCCGAACGCCTTGCCCGGCATCAGGTAGTTGATCAGCACGCAGAGCAGGGTGGCGATGGCCGAGACCGAGAGGGCAACCAGCGGCACGCCGCTCTTGTTGGTCTTGAGCAGGGCTTTCGGGCCGTTGCCCTGCTTGGCCAGACCGAACAGCATCCGGCTGTTGCAGTAGACGCAGCTGTTGTAGACCGACAGTGCCGCCGTCAGCACCACGATGTTGAGTACGGTGGCGACCAGATTGCTGTCCAGTGCATGGAAGATCATCACGAACGGGCTGCCGCCTTCCACCACTTTACCCCAAGGGTAGAGGGACATCAGGATAGCCAGAGCACCGATGTAGAAGATGAGGATGCGGTAGATCACCTGATTGGTGGCCTTGGGAATGCTCTTCTCGGGGTTGTCCGCTTCCGCGGCGGTAATGCCCACCAGCTCCAGACCGCCAAAGGAGAACATGATCACCGCCATCGCCATCACCAGACCGCTGATGCCGTTGGGGAAGAAACCGCCCTGAGCCCACAGGTTGGTCACGCTCGCCTCGGGGCCGCCGGCACCGGAGATGAGCAGATAGCCGCCAAAGCCAATCATGCCGATGATGGCGACCACCTTGATGATGGCGAACCAGAACTCCATCTCGCCAAACGCTTTGACGTTGGAGAGGTTGATGGCGTTGATCAGCACGAAGAAGAAGGCTGCCGACATCCAGGTCGGGATCTCGGGCCACCAGTACTGGACATAGATGCCCACCGCGGTCAGCTCGGCCATGCTCACCAGCACGTAGAGCACCCAGTAGTTCCAGCCGGACGCAAAACCGGCAAACTCGCCCCAGTATTTGTAGGCAAAGTGGCTGAAGGAGCCGGCTACCGGCTCTTCCACCACCATTTCACCGAGCTGGCGCATGATCAGGAAGGCGATAAAGCCGCCGATGGCATAACCCAGCAGGACTGAGGGGCCTGCCATCTTGATGGTTTGGGCAATGCCCAGAAAGAGGCCGGTGCCGATGGCGCCGCCCAAAGCAATCAACTGAATGTGGCGGTTTTTAAGGCCGCGCTTCAGCTCCTCACCGTCTTGTTTCAAATCCATGGGTCTGTCCTTACGTCTCTGTTGTCTCTGGTCGGTGTTGGGCTCATCCTGAGCAGGCCGCAGTGCGTAGCCAAAACCTGACGAAAGCTGTATTTATTTCGTTACGCAATGCCATTTTCAATTTTTAGTGTTGGCTGGCAACCGAAGCAGAATAGTGATAATCCGCCATGAATGCACCTGTTTTCCATCTCTAATGGCCGTGTTTTGTACCAAAGGCAGCTTTTTCATGATCTGAAGAGGCTTCTTGGTAGTTTTTGGTTGATGTTTGTGCAATCGAATTCTGTTTTATTGACATTTTGTCTTGTTGGTGTGCTTTTGTGGTGCCAAGCCACAAATGGATGCAAATGATGCCAAACAAGCGAGAGTACAGGGAAGAGTGCAGGGAGTTGGAGTACAGAGAGCGCGAAAGCGTGCTGCAACAAGGGGTTGCCCGGAGTGTGCTGGTGGCGCTCTGGTTAGGGATTGCCGCCAGTCCGCTGTTGTTGCTGGTGGCCGCCACCATGCTGCTGGGTTGGCTGTTACTCGGTGATCAGGAGTTGCTGCACTACTGGCAGTCGCTGTTGCTGGTGGGTGGGGTAACGGGGGCGCTCGTTGGCGGCTGGCTGGCGGAGCGGGTTCGCCTGCGCCACGGTTTGCTGGCCTTCTATGCCCGGTTGATGAACAACCCTGAGCTCAATCGTTAGTGAACGCTGGCTGTTTGCCGAGCGCAGCAGAACGGAATCGAATAGCGGCTAACTGGCTGCGGGTGACAAGGGCACAACGCCAAGGTCGACAAGAAGAGGGATAAGCATTTGTGGTGCTTATCCCTTTTTTATCCATTCTTTTCACTGCCATCTATGTGAATTGCAGTTCGCCACAGCTGACTTTCGCCGCGACACTGTAATTTTTATCTTTTGTTGATGCCGATAGCTGTCAAGCTGGCTTAACAGAGCTGGCGGCGCAGACCGGTTGCCTCGAGAACCTTGGCGCTGATCTCCTCCACCGAGTGGGAGCTGGTATCGAGGAAGCGTATCGCCTCCTGGCGAAACAGCCTCTCCACGCAGGCCAGCTCCTGCTCGCACTGTTCGATGGAGGAGTAGCGGCTGTTTGCACGGCGCTGGTTGCGGATCTCGTGCAGCCGCTGCGGCGCTATGGTGAGGCCAAACAGCTTGTGACGGTTGGCCTTGAGGGGGGCGGGCAGCTCCAGCATCCCCATGTCCTGCTCGATAAAGGGGTAGTTGGCGGCGCGAATGCCAAACTGCAGCGCCAGATAGAGGCTGGTGGGGGTTTTGCCGCAGCGGGAGACCCCGATCAGGATGATGTCCGCCTCATCGTACTCCCTGGTGGTGATGCCATCGTCGTTGGCCAGTGCGAAGTTGACCGCCTCGATGCGATCGTCATAGAGCTTGCGGTTCTCCATGCCGTGGGTGCGGTGGAGGCGGGGCTCGGCTTTTACCCCCAGCTCCTGCTCCAGCGGGCTGACGAAGGTGTTGAGAAAGTCGTGGCCGCACGCTTCCGATTTCAGTACCTCTTCCCGTACCAGCGGGTCGACAATGGTGTGAAACACGATGGGACGTACCCCGGTCTGGCGAAACTGCTCGTCGATCCGCATCCGTACCTGACGGGCTTTCTCCAGTGTCTCCACAAAGGGGATAGTGATCTGCTCGAAGGCCAGCGGAAACTGGCTCAGTACCGCGTGGCCGAACACTTCGGCGGTGATGGCGGTGCCGTCTGAAACATAAAATACGGTGTGCACGTGGGGCTCCTGTGATACCGCGGGTGGGGTCGCATGGGGTAAGGGGTGAGAAGTATCTCCCGAAACCATACCAGTTTTGTCAACCGGTCTGCTGTGCCCAAGTTGTGAAGTGGCTTGCAAACCTGAATCGTTATCTTTTTGTGTCGCCATTGTAGAATGTTCCGGTCATTCGACCATCCCCACCTCTTGCTCGGGGATTTTTTTGAAAACCAATAGAAAACGTTTTCATGGTCGTTGGCAACAAAAGAAACAGACAATAACGCACCTGACTTACCCATAACCTCATCGATTAAATCGGGCGCACGAGGTGCTATGGCATCGGTGCCCACCAACCTGGAGACATCCAAGTGCAACAGTACGTGCTCTGGTACGAACAACTCGGAATGCAGGACGTAGAACGAGTTGGCGGCAAGAACGCATCCCTTGGCGAGATGATCAGCAACCTCTCTGGCGCCGGCGTATCCGTGCCGGGGGGCTTTGCTACCACCGCCTTTGCGTTTAACGAGTTTCTGGAGTCAAGCGGCCTCAACGGCAAGATCCACCATCTGCTCGACAATCTGGACGTGGACGATATCGCCGCCCTCAACCGGGCCGGTCAGCAGATCCGCGACTGGGTGATCGACGCCCCGTTCCAGCCCGAGCTGGAGCAGGCTATCCGGGTTGCCTATGAGAAGTTGAGTGCCGGTGTCGAGGCCTCGTTTGCGGTGCGCTCCTCCGCCACCGCCGAGGATATGCCGGACGCCTCCTTTGCCGGTCAGCAGGAGACCTTCCTCAACGTACGTGGCATCGATGCCGTCATGACGGCGGTCAAGCATGTGTTTGCTTCCCTGTTCAACGATCGCGCTATCTCCTATCGGGTGCATCAGGGCTACGACCACAAGGGTGTTGCCCTCTCGGCCGGGGTACAGCGGATGGTGCGTTCCGATCTCGCCGCCTCCGGCGTCATGTTTACTCTGGATACCGAGTCCGGCTTCAACGACGTGGTCTTTATCACCGGGGCTCATGGTCTTGGCGAGATGGTGGTGCAGGGGGCGGTCAACCCGGATGAATTCTATGTGCACAAGCCGACTCTCAAGGGGGGCCGCCCGGCGGTGGTGCGCAAGACCCTCGGCTCCAAGCTTATCAAGATGACCTACTCGGACGATGCCGGTCACGGCCGCCAGGTGAAGATTGTCGACACCGATGAGGCCGAGCGCAGCCGCTTCTGCATCAGCGATGAGGAGGTGATGGCGCTGGCGAAACAGGCCCTCATCATCGAGCAGCACTATGGCCGCCCGATGGATATCGAGTGGGCCAAGGATGGTCAGGATGGCCAGCTCTACATAGTGCAGGCCCGCCCGGAAACCGTGCGCAGCCGTCAGGAGGCCAACACCCTCGAGCGTTTTGCTCTCAAGCAAGCGGGCAAGGTGCTGATCGAGGGGCGGGCCATCGGCCACAAGATTGGCGCGGGTCCGGCGCGGGTCATCTCTTCCATCAGCCAGATGGACGAAGTGCAGCCCGGCGATGTGCTGGTGACCGACATGACCGACCCGGACTGGGAGCCCATCATGAAGCGGGCCTCCGCCATCGTCACCAACCGGGGTGGCCGCACCTGTCACGCCGCCATTATCGCCCGTGAGCTGGGCATTCCGGCTGTGGTCGGCTGTGGCAACGCTACCGATCATATTCAGCCGGGCCAGCGGATCACCGTCTCCTGCGCGGAAGGGGATACCGGTTTTATCTATGACGGCGAGCTGGACTTCGACGTGGCGGTGACCGAGGTGGGCAATATGCCGCGCCTGCCCATCAAGATCATGATGAACGTCGGCAACCCGGACCGCGCTTTCGACTTTGCCCAGTTGCCCAATGCCGGGGTAGGGCTGGCGCGCCTTGAATTCATCATCAACCGGATGATCGGCGTGCACCCCAAGGCCTTGCTGGAGTTTGACCTGCAAACCCCAGAGCTGCAGGCCACCATCGGCAAGATGATCGCCGGTTACGACAGCCCGCGGGAGTTCTATGTGGCCAAGCTGACCGAGGGGATCGCCACTCTGGGCGCTGCGTTCTGGCCGGAGCGGGTGATCGTGCGGATGTCAGACTTCAAGTCCAACGAGTACGCCAATCTAGTGGGCGGTCGTGGCTACGAGCCCCACGAGGAGAACCCGATGATCGGTTTTCGTGGCGCCTCCCGCTACATCGCCGACAGCTTCCGCCCCTGCTTTGCCCTCGAGTGCGAGGCGATCAAGCGGGTGCGCGATGTGATGGGGTTGACCAACATCGAGGTGATGATCCCCTTCGTGCGCACCGTGGGCGAGGCGGAGCAGGTGATCGACATCCTGGCCGAGAACGGTCTGCGCCGTGGCGAGCGGGGGCTCAAGGTGATCATGATGTGCGAGATCCCGAGCAATGCCCTCTTGGCAGACAAGTTCCTCGAGCACGTGGACGGCTTCTCCATCGGCTCCAATGACATGACCCAGCTCACCCTTGGGCTGGATCGGGACTCGGGGCTGATTGCCCACCTGTTCGACGAGCGCAACGAGGCGGTCAAGGCGCTGCTGTCGATGGCGATCCAGGCTGCGCGCAAGGCGGGCAAGTACGTGGGGATCTGCGGTCAGGGGCCATCCGATCACCCGGACTTTGCCGCCTGGCTGGTGGAGCAGGGGATCGATTCGGTGTCGCTCAACCCCGATACCGTGGTCGATACCTGGCTCTATCTGGCGGAGCAGTATGACGGTAAATTAAAGTAGTGAAACGCGGCCGCTAGTTTGCACAGTCGTTAATTAGAACAGCAGTTACGGCTTTAATATCATGATGCAACAATGCCAGTCAGGTCTATCTGACTGGCATTGTTTTTAGCCATTTTCTGTACCTAGTGAAACATCTATTTGGTTGTCATAGCTTGAGTTTCAGTTGAGCGACATTGATGTCGTGATGTCGGTGGATTGCTTTTTTATAACTTCCGTTGTTTTTAAACCATATCTATTGAATGAATATCTTATATGGCCTCAATTGGGGTGCATTTAAGTTGTTGATATTTAAGTTAAAGAAGTTCCTTTCGATTTAATTCAATAGTGTCGGGTATTCACCTTCCAGCAGATACATTTTTGCAACAGTTGTTCTCTCCGATGAGCTCTATGTTCTATCCATTAAGATCTGTCACCTTGGAGCAATGGATATGCGTACCCAAATCATCGACAAGTCCGTGGTTGTCTCAGCTATAGAAGGCAATGTGGAGATTGTGCTGGCTGATGGAAGCAGCCGCCCTCTGCAAAAAGGGGAAATTCTCCAACCCGGAGCCAAGTTGACCATAGCGGATGATGCAAAGCTGGCTCTTTCCCCTTATGACGATACTCCTGCATCGGATGTACCGGCAGGTTTCGAGTCGGCTGAACCAGCTCAACCGCAAGTGGCGGCTAGCCAGGAAGGCGCTCCTTCAGATATTGCCGCATTGCAAGAATCGATTCTGCAGGGCGTTGACCCGACTCAAAACTTTGAGGCTTCTGCTGCTGGTGGGGCTCCTGCTGCCGGTGGGGGCGGTGGTATTGGTGGGGTTGCGGGGACCAGTGGTAATGGTGGTTTCGTAACAATTGATCGAACAGGCGATGCCACGATAGCGGCTGCAGGGTTTGATACCACCTACGATACGGCCGCTGTCATCAATGAAAATCAGGCCGAAGATTTGATTCTTGAAAATCAGCTTGATGATTTGGGCGAAACCGCCGTGACCCTGGAAGACACTCAGGTCAGTGGGAATTTGCTCGACAATAGTACCAATCCAGATGGACCCGCTGATGCCTCTATCGTTTCATATGACTGGGGTATCAATATTGGAGTCCCTGCCGGTGTTGCTGCCACCATTACCGGAGTGGGCACGCTGATCATCAATCCGGATGGGAGCTATACCTTCACTCCTGCGCCTAATTATGATGGCGCAGCTCCCTCGGTGAACTATCAGGTAACTGATGGCCAGGATACAGTGACTTCAACACTCGTTATCTCCATTACTCCGGTAGATGAGGAGGTTAGCCTTGATGGGCTTACTCTGGAAGGGGGAGAGGTGTTGGTCAGTGATGCCAACCTGGCGGATGGTTCAACCCCCGATGCGACAGTGTTGACTCAAGGTGGCGTGTTTACCTTCAACGCTCCTGACGGCGTGCAAAGCCTTACGCTGGGCGGCGTGCTACTCGTCAGCAACGGCCAGCTCATCACCGGATTCCCTCAGGCGATCCCCAGCCAGTTGGGTAATCAGCTGATTGTGACAGGTATTAACTTCAACGTTGTCACCGGAACAGGAAGTGTTAGCTACAGCTACACCCTGAACGACAACGAGGCGCACCCGACGGCGAATGGCAACAACAGCCTGTTTGAAGACTTCGCGGTGAGCCTGGTGGACAGCGATGGGGACTCGGCGACGAACACCCTGAGCGTGCAGATAGTGGATGATGTACCGACGGCGGTGAACGACACCAATGGCACGGCGAGCGAAAGCAGCGTCACCCTCACCGGCAACGTCATTACCAACGACGTGCAGGGGGCGGATGGTGCGGCGGTGACTGCGCGCACTCTGCCCGGGATCTACGGCAGCCTGGTGCTCAATGCCGATGGCACCTACACCTACACCCTCGACCCGGCAGACCCGCAATTTGTGGCGCTGCCGGGCGGGGCGACGGGGAGTGAAGTGTTCACCTATACCCTGACCGATGCGGACGGGGATGTGAGCACGGCGACCCTGACCCTGGCCATCAGGAACGACGATGACGGGGTGACCATCACCAACCTCATTCCACAAGGGGCGGGTGGCGATGCCATCGTGTACGAAGATGATCTGCTGGCAGGGCGCGGCGACATTGAGTCGGCGGGGTCGGACAGCAGTAAGGAGTCGACCACGGTGCCCGGCAGCTTCACCATCAGCGCACCGGACGGGGTGCAGAGCCTGAGCGTGGGTGGCATCAACATCGTGGTGAACGGGGTGGTGGCGGGCTTCCCGCTGAGCGGGGTGACCACGCCGCTGGGCAACACCCTGACCATCACCGGGTACAACTCGGCGACCGGGCTGGTGAGCTACAGCTACACCCTGAACGACAACGAGGCGCACCCGACGGCGAATGGCAACAACAGCCTGTTTGAAGACTTCGCGGTGAGCCT
>NZ_JBFOCL010000012.1:0-137597 GCF_040907785.1 Aeromonas sp. s8 | reverse complement strand
ATACCCCGTGGAGGGGTTCCCGAGCGGCCAAAGGGATCAGACTGTAAATCTGACGGCTCTGCCTTCGAAGGTTCGAATCCTTCTCCCTCCACCATCATTCAGAAAACCCGGCCTGGCGCCGGGTTTTCGCATTTTTGGCCCGCCGCAATCCATTCTCCCTCTGCACTCCAGTGCCTTATCGCCATTTACCTGCAGCCGATCGCGCAATAAAAAACGGGAGGTCTGCGCCTCCCGTTTACGTTCATATCAGCCCTGTTACGGGATGAAGCGTTACAGAGTAAAGCGATAGAAGATATCGACCGCCTGAGCCACCCCGCTCATCGCTTGCAGATAGAGCCGTGGCAATACCTCGTAGCGCAGCTTGAATTCGGCGATGGGGCTGAAGACCCCGACCCCGTACTGGAACTGCAATCCCGGCAGCAAATAGGCCGACAGAGTCACCTGGGTGTTGTCGCCACTGCCCGCGGTATCGAGAGAGACATCGCTCATCCCCAGCGACTCGCCGATACTCGACACCACGCCATTGGCCTGACTCACCGCACCGGCCACCAGCAGACCGTTGAAACCGCCATCCTCACCGCCGGTCTGCAATCCTTTGCCGCGCAGCAGATAGGAGAGTTGTTCCGACTGCGCCATCTGCGGTTCGGAGTAGACAGTGATCTCAGGCTTGCTGGCAGGGCCGGTCACCCGCACCCCGACCGTCACCTGACCCTCGATGGTATCGGGATCCCGGTTAGCCTCGATGTTGAGGAAGGGCCGATCCAGCGGACCGGAGAAGAGGATCCGCCCCTCCTTGATGATGAGGTTCTGACCGTAAGCCTTGAAGCGGCCGTTGGTCAGCACCAGCTGGCCATTGCCAGCCAGCGGTTTCTCGGGATCCTGACGGATATTGAGGCCACCGGAGACATCGGTCTTCAGCCCCATGGCATCGAGCTTCACATCGTTGCCAAGGCGGATCGCCACCTTCATCGCCAGCGGCAGACTTGCCTGCTTGGGAGCCGGGGGCAGATCGTCATAGACCACAGTCACATCGTCGGAGACAGCCACCGCCGAATCCGGCAGGCTCTTGACCAGAATGCGCGCCCAGGGAATATCCACCTGACCGGTAATCCGGGTCTCCTCCCCCAGCGACACCGCGATATCGGGCGAGACTCTGACCCGGCCCATGCCCGGATATTGTGCCTCCAGATCCTTACCCTGAATGGTGAGGCTGCCGCTGACCGGCATCTTGGCCCAGCTGAGCCAGCCGCCCAACGCCAGCGGTCCCTTGCCCACCAGCATGGAGCCATCGAGCTCGGCGCGATTTCCCTCGATCTTGAGGCGGGTCACCAGCTTGGTCAGGGTCACCATGTCAGAGTGGGTCTGCACTTCACCGTCACGCAGGTTGAGCTGGCCAAACAACAGGGGCGCCGCCAGGGTGCCGTCGAAACGGGCATCGGCGGAGATGATCCCTTGCAGGGAGCGCACCTCAGGGATCAGCGGCGCAAAAGTATTGAGCTTGAGATCGTCAAACTTGAGCTGACCGCCGAGCAGACCGCGACCGGCGGGCTCCCTGATCAGCAGATCGGTATCGATATTGCCGATCTGTTTGGAGGCAAAATCGAGGCGAATGGCCGCCTGCTGCCGCTCGAAATCCAGAGCCAGAGCCAGCTGCTGATAGTCGGTCTTGAGGCCATCTGCCACAAAAGTGCCCGGCGTGGTGCGCACCACCGCATGCAGGGTCGGCTGATTGCCACGCCAGCTGGCGCGGCCATCGGCCGAGAGCATCGCCTGCCAGCGGAAGTTGTCCGGCAACCAAGGGCGTAGCCGTTTGAGATCAAACTCGCTCAGGGCAAACTCCAGGGTACCCTGGGCAGCGGAGACCTGACTCCCCTTGACGCAGAGGCTGGCCCCCTGGGAGCCGAGGCAGAGATCCCCCATCGCCAGCCGCTGACGCGGCAGATCGAGATCCAGTGCCCACGGGGAGCTCAAGTCCCAACGGCGCAGCGGGGTTTTCAGCCGCAACTCGGAGAGCGCCCCGCGCCAGTGATCCCCGCGCACGCCGCCACCCAGTTTGAGGTTGGCCGCAACAGGGTCACCCTTCATGGTCAGGGTCAACAGATGCTGACTGATATCGCCGCTGAGGTTCAGGGCCAGCTGGCTGAGCTTGGTTTCGCCCTGTTTCAACTGCGCCACCAACAGCGAGAGCTCACCGGCCGGTTTGGCACCGATCACCGCATTGCCCTTGAGGCTAATGCCCTTCAGGTCGGTGCCGGCATAGTAGAGCCGCTCGGAGGCGAGATCCGCATCGATTTTTGGCGTCTGCTGATTGCCACTGACCTTCACCTGCCCCTTGATATCCCCTTTCAGGCCGGGATAGATACCCCCCAGCTGGGGAGCCTGCAGGTTGGCATCGAGCTTCCATTGGGCAGTGCTGATGCTGCCCTTGGCCTGCAACTGGTTCGGGCCACTTTGGAGCGAGAGCGCCGGGATCAGCCACTCCATCTTGTCGTTGCAGCTAAGCTCCCCCTTGAGGGCCAGCGGGTACTGGTTGAGCTTGCCATCCACCTTGAGCTTGGGCAGTTTCAGCTCCCAGTGGCCCGCTTCGTTCATCACGAAACGGCTCTCCAGCTCACCGCCCAGCGTCCCTTTCAGCTCAGGCAGCAGCTCGGCCGGATTGATCCCCTTGAACAGGGTGGTTCCCTGCCACTCGATCCCCTTGTTCCAGGCGAGCTTGCCATCGAGCTTCAACTCCCCCTTGAGGGCATTGAGCTGCAAGGCGATCTTGCTGAGCCGCTCCAGATCCCCCTTCCCGTCCAGCGCAAGCTTGAAGGGGGGGACATCGGTCCCCTTGCCGGAGGTATTGAGGGCAAACTGGTAGCCGGAGAGCTTGCCCTTGGCAGTCAGGCTCCCTTTGTCCAGCAGATAGCTCGGCTCATCTTTGGCAGGCTTGTGAAGAGGCCAACCGAGGCTCTTCCAGTCGAGGGTCAAATCAAAAGGGAGATCCGGGTCGAGGGCTGCCAGAGAACCTTTGAGATTGGCGGCGATCGGCCCCTTGGCTGACAACACCAGCCCCAGCTTGCCGACCGAACCGCTCAGCGCCAGCGTGGCCTGTTCCCCTTGCAGCTCGCCATCCAGCAGCCCCTTGCGGGCCTTGGCATCCAGCGTCACCGCCAGCGGGTAGTCGTCACTGAGCTGGATATGGCCCTTGAGCGCCAGATCGGCCATGGCGTGGCGTAGCGAGAACTCGCGCACCTCGATGCGATCGTCGGCAGCAGTGGCCGACAGCAGCAACTTGTCGAGCCCTTCAATCAGCTCGCCCTGCTTATATTGCACCCGGGTCGCGCTGACCCCTTCCAGCTGGATGGGGAAAGGAAGATGAATGGCGGGCAGGAGAATGGGGTCTGCCTTTGCCGTGTTCGCAGCAGGCGTCCCTTTACCCTGTTTGGCTGTCTCGGCGCTGGCCTTGTCGTTGCGCGCCACCGCAGTTCCGGCTTGCTTCTCGTTAGCGGCCGGCTGTTTGGCAGATTTGGCTGTGCTGGCGGGTGCCGCGTCATCCAGCGTCACCGTCAGGTTATCGAGCACCGGGCCGCGTACAATCAGCCCCTTGCGATTGAGGGTGGCGCCGATATCGAGGGATCCCAGCGTCACAGCAACACCGGGCACCGCCAGATCGAGATCGGCTACCTTGAGGCTGTCGACCTGAATTTTGAGTGGCAGCGGGCGCCAGACAAAGGGTTCGGAAGGCTCTTCCGGTGCAGGCTCCGAGTCAGCCACCTTCACCACCGGATGAGTCACTTCAAGCGATTTGATCCAGAGTTTGCCCTGCAGCAACTTGCCGAGATCCCAGTCGAGCACGGCGCGATCCACAGTGACATCCACCAGCTCATCCTGCCAACCCGCCCCTTCCAGAGTCCAGCCATAGCCAAGCTGACCGGCCACCAGCTCCCCCTTGAGAGAAGGCAGCGCTCCCTTGGCCTGTTGCCACAACCACTTGTTGCCCTGATGGGTAAAGCCCAGCAGGCTGACGCCGATGAGCAGCAGGAACACCAGCCCCATCAGCCAGAGAAAAATGCGTTTTAGCCAGATCACAATGCAGACCCCCGCGCAAGATACAGCCGCAGCGGCCAAAGAAAAAAGCGTTTAGACAACATCATAATTCAGGCCCCAATGCGAAATGCAGCCGCAAGGGCTTGTCCTCCTCAGATACCCCGACCGCCAGATCCAGCCTGACCTGACCGATGGGGGTGACCCAGCGCACACCGACGCCGGTACCAATTTTCCAGGGTTCGCTGTAATCGGTGGTGGAGGTGCCGCCATCCACAAACATGGCCCCCAGCCACTTCTCGCTGAAGCGGTAGTTGTATTCCAGACTGGCCACGCTGGTGTAGCGGCCACCGGTCAGCTTGCCATCCGGCCCGGTGGGGGAGATGCTCTCGTAACCAAAGCCGCGCACCGTCTGATCGCCACCGGTAAAGAAGCGCAAGGACGGCGGCACCAGCGAGAAGCTGTCACCTATGATGGCCCCCTGCTCGGCCCGCATCAGGAATCTGTGGTTATCGCCAAGAGTTCGCAGCCACTTGCTGCGTCCCCACACCCGCATAAAGCTGATGTCGGAACCCCATCTGGGGTCGGAGAACTCCAGCGTCAGCTGCTGGCGATCCCCCCAGTCGGGCACCAGAGTGCCGCGCACCCGCAGTCGGGACCAGGAGACCCCGGGGATCAGCAGCAAGCTGTTCCCCTCGTCGGCACCCTGGGTATAGATCTCGTTCTCCAGCCGGATAAAGACGTCCCGATCCCAGCTCTCCGGCCGCCGCGTCCAGCGGTGCACACCGATGGTCGTGAGATCGGAGCGGGTATCGTTGTTGTCCTTGTACTGGTAGCCGGTCTGGATGGAGTAGTAGTCCCGCAGCGGGTTGCCCACCGGGATCTGATAGTCGAAGCTGAGCTCTGCCTCCGGCGCCGACACCTTGGCGGTGGCAAACAGGCGGTGGCCGTAGCGGTTGACCCAAGGCTTCTCCCAGGTGGCACTCATCCGCGGCCCCACGTCGGTGGCATAACCGATACCTGTCTCGATTTCGTGATCGATCCGGTTATCCAGCGTCACCGCAATGGGCACCCGATAGTTGCTCGCCTCGCTCAATACCGGCTTGATATCGACCTGACGGAACAGCTTGGTGGAGGAGACATCCTGCGACATCTCGGCCAGACGGATGGCGAGATAGGGGTCGCCGCTCTTGATGTTGATAAGCGGGCGAATAAGGTGAAGCGCTTCGGGGGTGGCATCGTAGCGGATCTCGCCAAAACGGTAGCGATGGCCCGATTCGAACAGAATAAAGATCTCCGCCGTCCCCTTGTCCGGGAACACCTTGACCTGACTCTTGCTCAGCTTGGCATCAAAGTAACCGCGGGCCAGCCCGAGGCTGCCCAGATCCGCCTTGATGGATTCATATTTGGCGTGATTGAGGGGCTCCCCCTCTTTGAGGGGCAACTTGTCCAGCAGGGCGCTGTAGAGCTCATCGCTGCCCGCATCCCCCTCCAGCAGAATATCGAGGCGGGATACGATGACCGGTTCCCCCTTGTCCACCTCAATCACCACTTTGGACGGGGTTTTCTTGTCGCGACTCAGGGTGATTTTCGGCTGGTAGTAGCCATATACCTGCAGCGCCTTTTGCACGCTCTCGGTGATTTTGGCTCGAGCCGGGCGGTATTGCCGCTCCTGATAGACCGGCAGGGCATTGAGGTAGGCTTCAACGTTATCCTTGTTCTCCCCTTTCAACCCCTTGACCTGATAGGTGAGCTTGGCGGCAAACGCGGGCGAAGCCAGCAGCGACAGCAACAGGCCCCCCCCCAGTACCCGCAGGCCGCGGCGAAACGCAGGGCCGAACAGTGAACGCCCTGCCAGCAGGGATGAAATGCATCCTGTCAAAGGTCAATATTCCTGAATCTGTGGTGAAGGAAACCAGCGCCCTTTCGGGCCAACCCCGAATGCGGCGCAGCACGCCATGCCGTGCATGGCCGTGACACAAAAATGCGCGCCAGAAAAATGGCGAACCTTATCCTAACATAGGCATCCGCCAGCGACAGCGCAGCACCATTGGCAAATTCGCCATATCTTTTAAGAGGTTGACCACAAATCACACATTTTGGTGACAATGACGCCGCCCGCTTTCCCGATGGAAGCGAATTGACCTGCCCTGAATAAGGCTCACCCCACCATCAGGTACCATTTGTCACCTCTCCTCCTCTCTTTACCACCAGAAACCCACCACGACAGAGTTTGTCGGCATCGCCCCACCCTCACCGTTTAACAGGCCCGGCACACGCTAAAGCCCGCCGTAGCGGATGATTAAGAATTGCTCGTTCAGCACAATCGAATTATCCCGCTGCCTTTGCGAACGTCCCTCCCTCACACTTGAACCATCAACTGAAAGAGACACATCATGCATGCACGTAGCGAACAGATGGCTGACTATATTGCCGATCGTCTCGAGTTCATCACCTTCCTCGCCTGTTGCAGCGCCCTGCTGGCCCTGCTGACCGGCATGAGTGGCCAACAGGCGCTGGCCTTTACCGCCCTGAACCTGCCGTTTGGCCTCGGCATTCTGCTGGCGATGGCGCTGCTGGCCCCCCTGCCCGTCCACTGGCGGCTGCCGGGGATCACCTTGCTGCTGGCAGGTTGCGCCCTGATGACCCTGCAACTGGGGGGGGAGTGGCTCAATCCGCTGGCCATCTGGAGCCTCTACGCCCTGCTCGGTCTGGAGATCATCTGGCAAGCGCGTCCCCGCGCCATGCTGGCCACCCGCGCTCGCCAATAATACGGCCGATAAAGGGCGGGCTGTGATGGCTGACGCCAGTGGCAAATTGGGGTACTCTTGCGCCCCGATTTGCTACCACCCTTGGCGTTAACAACCTTCGCCATCACTCCCAGGAGCGCCCGATGAAAAAAGCCTGTGCCCAGCACATTCTGGTCAAGACCGAAAAACAGTGTCTGGAGATCAAGGAGAAGATCGAGAAGGGAGCCGACTTCGGCCAGATGGCCAAGCGCTTCTCTACCTGTCCCTCAGGCAAGCGTTTTGGCGATTTGGGAGAATTTTCCAAGGGAGATATGGTGAAAGCATTTGACGATGCCGTCTTCAAGGGTGAACTGCTCAAGGTGCTGGGGCCGGTGCGCACCAAGTTCGGCTTCCATCTGATCAAAGTGCTCTATCGCAACTAAGTCATCACAACTGACCATCTTCTCGGTGAAGCTCCCGTCAGGCGGGCTTCACCTCCCTCTGCATTCCCCTCGCAAAACTGACCAAAACCACGCCAAACTCTCATCAATTTACTAACGTTATCAGGCAATTAAGTTTATCCTTCTCGGCATTGTCCACATTCGACGATGGATCCCGTGCTATGCCCCGCTCTTGCTTGTGGCCCCTGCTGGCCTGGTTACTCCCGCTCGCTGGCGCCCTCGGCAGCCGCTTTCATCTCTGGCCCTGGTGGATCGGTTTTGCGATCTGTCTCATCGGAGCCCTTGTCTCACTGCTCTTGCTGGTGCGTCTGCCCTGGAGCCGCAACCGCTACGCCAGCGTCCTCGGCGCCTTGCCGCTGCTGCTGCCGCTGACCTTTGTGCTGCAGGCGCTGCGCATGCCGCTGATCAACGATGTGAGCACAGATCCCTACAATCCCCCCCCACTGCGCTGGGCGGCGGAGCTCAGAACAGCGCAGGATCTGCCAATTAATAGCGCTCCGCTGAAAGCAGTTGAGGCAAAACCCGGTCCTCTCTTTACCAGGGCCTCTCCTGCCGACGTGTTGATTGAAGCCAACGAGCTGATGCAGGAGCTGGGCTGGCAAGTACGACCCAGCCCGGACGGTCTGGATGCGGTGGTTACCACCGGCTGGTTCGGCTTTCAGGATGATGTGGCGCTGCGGGTCTTTGCTGGCCCCAAAGAGACCCGCATCGATATGCGATCAGCCTCCCGTCAGGGGCAAAGCGATCTGGGCACCAACCGGGCACGGATCGAGGATTTCCTGACCCGCCTGAATGAGCGCCTCGGCCAGGCCTACAAACCCAATTTGAAACCGTAAGTGTGAAACAACAAGAAGGTAACTGATGCGCGTTGAGGTCAAACCCGACCGGGAATATGCCTGGTTTATCCGCCCCTTTTTCTGGCTGCAAAAGCGCAACTATGGTCAGGTGCTTATTCCGGGCAAATGCTGGGGCCGCTCGCCGCGCCTCTTTGCCGCCGTCGCCACCCTCTACGGCGTCATCAACCGCAAGCGCTCCCCCATCGATCCCGTGCTGCGCTCGCTGGTGACGGTGCGGGTCTCCCAGCTCAACTGGTGTCGTTTTTGCGTCGACATCAACGCCATGACCCTGGTAAAGAGAGCTGGCTCCAGCGAGAAGGTGGAGGCGCTGGCCAACTGGCGCGAAAGCCCCTTGTTTGACGAGCGGGAAAAAGCGGTGCTCGACTATACCGAAGCGATGACTGGCCTAGATGGGGTGAGCGATGAGCAGGCTGCCCGCCTCAAACCCTGGTTCGATGACGACGCCATGGTGGAGCTGACCGGCCTTATCGCCTTCCAGAACATGTCGGCCAAGTTCAACGCCGCCCTCGATATCGCGCCGCAGGGCTTCTGTCAGCTGCCGGTGCAGCCGGAACGCCCCGCACAGCCAGACAGCAAGGATGCCTGATGAACCGGACCCGCCTGCTGCTTGCGCTGGTGATGGGGGGCCTTATCGGCACCTTTTTTGCCCTCGATCTCGGTCGTTACCTCACTCTGGACGCCTTGCAGGCCCAGCAGGCGGCAGTGGCGCAATGGGTCGACAGCCACTTTGTCTCGGCCAGCCTGCTGTTCGTGCTTATCTATGTGCTAAGCACCGCCCTCTCCCTGCCCGGTGCCAGCCTGCTCACCCTGGGTGGCAGCGCGGTTTTCGACGTCGGCTGGGGATTGCTGCTGGTCTCCTTTGCCAGCACCATAGGCGCAACCCTGGCCTTTCTCAGCGCCCGCTTTCTGCTGCGCGACTGGGTCACCGCCCGCTTTGGCGACAAGCTGGCCACCTTTCAGTCCGGCATGGCGAAGGAGGGGGCCTTCTATCTGCTCAGCCTGCGCCTCATCCCCATCTT
Source organism: Aeromonas sp. s8 (assembly GCF_040907785.1). Lineage (NCBI taxonomy): Bacteria > Pseudomonadati > Pseudomonadota > Gammaproteobacteria > Aeromonadales > Aeromonadaceae > Aeromonas > Aeromonas sp. s8. The sequence goes on along the minus strand of NZ_JBFOCL010000012.1, from coordinate 128,505 downwards.
CCCCTTCTTTTTGGTCAATCTGCTGATGGGGCTCACCCCCATCAGAGTCAGCACCTACTACTGGGTCAGCCAGCTTGGCATGCTGCCTGGCACCTTCGTCTATGTGCTGGCGGGCAGCGAGCTTGGCCAGTTAACCAGCACCGGAAATATCCTCTCCCCCGGCCTGATGGTCGCGTTGACCCTGCTGGGGCTGATGCCCTGGCTGGTCAAGAAATTGACCGCCAAGCTCGCGCTGCGCCGCTTGCTCTCCCCCTACCGCAAGCCCGCTCGCTACGACTACAACCTGCTGGTGATCGGTGCCGGTGCAGGTGGGCTGGTTACCAGCTATATCGCGGCAGCGGTGAAGGCCAAGGTGGCGCTCATCGAGAAGCACAAGATGGGGGGCGATTGCCTCAACAGCGGCTGCGTCCCCTCCAAGGCGCTGATCCGAAGTGCCCGCTTTGCCGCCGAACAACGCCGGGCCAGTGAACTGGGCTTTAGCCCAAGCCACTCCCGCGCCGATTTTGCCGCCGTGATGGAGCGGGTGGCTGAGGTGATCAAGGAGGTCGAGCCACACGACTCCATCGAACGCTATCAGGGGCTTGGAGTGGAATGCATCGAAGGGGAGGCGCGGCTGGTCTCTCCCTGGGAGGTGGAGGTGAACGGCCAGCGCCTCGCCAGCCGCCATATCGTTATCGCCACTGGCGCCCGGCCGCTGGTGCCCAAGCTACCGGGGCTGGATCAGGTGCCTTACCTCACCTCGGATAGCCTCTGGCAGCTGCGCACCCCGCCGCGCCGGCTGCTGGTGCTGGGTGGTGGCCCTATCGGCTGCGAGCTGGCCCAGAGCTTCGCCCTGCTCGGCATTCCCGTGACCTTGGTGGAACTCTCGGAGCAACTGCTGCCCCGCGAAGATAGTGAGATAGCTGACGCGCTGGCCGGCCAGATGAGCCGCGATGGCGTGCAGCTACTCACCGGCTGGCGCGCCGAACGAGCCGACTATCTGCCCGCAGCCAAGGGGGATCTCCCCATCCGGCTGCAACTGCGCCGGGGCGATGAGACACAAGTGGTGGAAGGGGATCAACTGCTGCTGGCACTGGGTCGGGTCGCCAACGTCAGCGGCTTCGGGCTCGAAGCGTTGGGTGTCGAGCTGGCCCCCCGCGGCACCATAGCGGTCGATGGCTTCCTTGCCACCAACTTCCCCAGCATACTGGCAGTGGGAGACGTAGCGGGCCCTTACCAGTTCACCCACTTTGCCGCCCATCAGGCCTGGTATGCGGCGGTCAATGCCCTGTTTGGCCAGTTCAAGCGCTTTCGGGCCGACTATCGGGTCATTCCGGCGGCCACCTACACCACGCCGGAGATTGCCCGGGTCGGCCTAAATCGCAAGGAAGCCGAAGCGCAGGGGATCCCCTTCGAGGCGACCCGCTTCGAGCTGGCCGAGCTGGACAGAGCCATTGCCGATGGGGAGCGCCACGGTTTTGTCGAGGTGCTGACCGTGCCGGGCAAGGATACTATCCTTGGCGCCACCATAGTGGGCACTCACGCCGGTGAGCGGATCGCCGAGTTCGTGCTCGCCATGCGTCACCGCCTCGGCCTTGGCAAGATCCTCGGCACCATTCACGCCTATCCCACCCTGATGGAGGGGAACAAATACGTGGCAGGTGAATGGAAACGCGCCCACCAGCCCACCCGGGTGCTGCCGTTGCTGGCCCGTTATCACCGCTGGCGCCGTGGCGCCTGACAATCAGGGAAACGTTTATGCTCAAGCCATTCTCACAACTCAACTCACAGCTCAAACAGCGGCTAAACGCCCTGCTGTGCGCCCTGCCACTGCTGGCCAGCGGCCCGCTGTTAGCCACTCCTGATGACAACTGGCAACGTACCCTTGAGGAGGCGAAGGGGCAGACCGTCTACTTCAACGCCTGGGGCGGCAGCCCGGAGATCAACGCCTATCTGGTGTGGGCCGGGCAGGAGCTGGTGCGCGACTATCAGGTCAAGCTGGTGCAGGTGAAGGTGGATGACATCGCCCAGAGCGTCAGCCAGTTGCTGGCCAACAAGCAGGCGGGCAAACAAGCTGGCGGCCCCATCGATCTGCTCTGGGTCAACGGCGAGAACTTCAAGGCGCTCAAGGAGCAGGGGCTGCTCGGCGCTCCCTTTGCCGCCGAGCTGCCCAACATGGCGCTGGTCGACAGCAGCCTGCCGGTGAGTGAGGACTTCACCCTGCCGGTGGAAGGGCTGGAAGCCCCCTGGGGCATCGGCCAGCTCAATCTGATGGTCGACACCGAAGAGGTCGCCAGAGCGCCCACCTCGGCTGCGGCCCTGCTGGCGTGGGCCAAGGCCCATCCCGGTCGCTTCACCTACCCCAAGCCGCCCCAGTTCCATGGCTCCAGTTTTCTCAAGCAGATCCTGCTGGAGTTGACGCCAAACCCCGCCCCCCTCTATCGGGAGGCGACCGATGCCGAGTTCATCAGGATCACCGCCCCGCTCTGGGCCTGGCTCGATGAGCTGCATCCGGCACTCTGGCGCAAGGGCAAACTGTTCCCCACCAGCGCCGCCGAAACCCGCCAGCTACTCGATGATGGCGAACTGGCCATGGCCATCAGCTTCAATCCGCAGGAGGCGCAGAGCGCCGCCCAGATTGGCGCCCTGCCCCCCAGTGTTGAAGCCGTCGCCATGGAGAAAGGGGCACTCACCAACAGCCATTTTCTCGCCATCCCCTTCAACGCCAGTGCCCGTGCGGGTGCCAAGGTGGTGGCCAACTTCCTGCTGAGCCCGGCGGCGCAGGCACGAAAAGCCAATCCGGCCTTCTGGGGTGATCCCAGCGTGCTGCGGGTCGATGCCCTGCCTGATTCAGCCAAGGGGCAACCGGCACTGCGCTTCAAAGCGGTAGCCGAGCCTCACCCCAGCTGGCAGCTCAAGCTGGAAGCGGCCTGGGCCGAGCGTTACGGTCACTGATGAGTGCCGCTGGTCACCAACTTGCCCTCTCCCGACCATGGCGCCGGTTGACACGCCACCCCAGTATGAGTACGGGGATGGCGGTCATTTATCTGGTGCTCTTCGTCATCCCATTGCTGGCGGGGCTGTGGCAACTGCTGGTGGAAGGGATTACCGCCTCTCATATTGACTTGCTGCTGGCCCAGCCTGGCCTGTGGCACTCAGCAGCGCTGAGCCTGTGGATTGGCGCCGCCTCAACCCTCGGCAGCCTGCTGATGACCGCCCTGCTGCTGGCCCACAGCAACAGCCGCGCTTTCGGCTTGCTCCGTCGCCTGCTCTCGCCCATGCTGGCCATGCCCCACGTCGCCTTTGCCATCGGCTTTGCCTTTCTGCTCGCCCCCTCCGGCTGGCTGCTGCGCCTCGTCTCGCCAGCGCTGACCGGGTTTGCTCTCCCCCCCGACTGGCAGACCATTCGCGACCCTTGGGGGCTCGGGTTGATTGCACTGCTCGTTTTCAAGGAGACCCCCTTTCTGCTGCTGATGGCGATGGCCGCGCAGCAACCCATCCTGCTGGCACGCCAGCAGTGGCTGGGGGCGAGCCTCGGTTTCAGCGCCCCCCAGATCTGGTGGCGCCTGCTGCTGCCAGCGCTCTGGCCCGCCCTGCGCCTGCCCATCTATGCGGTGGCAGCCTATGGTGTGGCGGTGGTGGATCTCGCCCAACTGCTCGGGCCCGATGCCCCCGCCCCGCTGGCGGTGCGGTTGTGGCTCTGGTATCAGGACCCGGATCTACTCTGGCGCGGCGCCACCGCCAGCGGCGCCCTGCTGCTGCTCGCCATCACGGCGCTGCTGATCGCCCTGTTCAGATTACTGGAGTGGCTTCATCAAGAGATGGGCAAAGGCTACTGGCTCGATGGCAAACGGGCAGCGTCCCACTTCTTTGCCAACCGGCTCGCAGCAGGCTCTGCATTCACTCTGATCACCCTCAATCTGGCGGTGCTGGCGGCGCTGCTGCTCTGGTCGATGGCGCGCCGCTGGCCCTTTCCCGCCCTCTGGCCCAGTCAGTGGAGCAGTCACTACTGGCTGGATCTGCTGCCAACCCTGCTGCCACTGCTGGTAACCAGCGCACTGCTGGCGCTGGTGAGCGGCTTGTTGGCACTGATGATGGCGGTGCTGAGTCTGGAGGCACAAGCCGGGCGCCGCCCCTGGCCGCTCTGGCTTATCTGCCTGCCGCTGTTGCTGCCACAGGCGAGCCTGCTGTTTGGCATCCGGCTCGGGCTGGACTGGCTTGCACATGACTCGATAAGCAGCGGCATTGGCTGGGGCTGGGTGCTCTGGAGCCAGCTGCTGTTTGTCTTCCCCTATGTCTATTTGTGCCTGCACGGCCCCTATCGCCAGTTCGATCCTCGGATCACCCAAAGCGCTCTGCTGCTGGGGGCCACGCCATGGCGAGCCTGGTGGCAGGTCAAAGCGCCACTGCTGGCGCGCCCGCTGCTGTTTGCCTTCGGTGTCGGGGCAGCCGTGAGTCTGGCCCAGTATCTACCGACCCTGCTGTTTGGTGCAGGCAGAGTGGTCACCATCACCACCGAAGCGGTGGCCATCGGCAGCGGCCTCAACCGGCGGCTGGCGGGGCTCTACGGCCTGCTGCAACTGCTGCTGCCGCTCGTTATCTATCTGCTGGCACTCTGGCTGCCGGCGCGGATCAATCCGGCGCTCAAGGGGGGCGGCTCACGATGAACTCTCATGATGGAAACAGCCATATGCTGAGCACCACGCCTCTTCGACTTTACCTTGATGAAAATCTGCTGCTCTCGCTCCCTACCCTGCAGGTGGCCCCCGGCGAGGTATTGACCCTGATGGGGCCGAGCGGTTGCGGTAAAAGTTCCCTGCTGGCAGGACTGGCAGGAGTACTGCCCGGCGCGCAGACAGGAAATGGCCCGATCCGGCTGGAGGGGGAGATAAGGCTCGGCGAGCGGCCACTCAACACCTTGCCTGCGCAAGCGCGGCGCATCGGCATGCTGTTTCAGGATGACCTGCTGTTTGACCATCTGACGGTGGCGGAGAACCTGATGTTCGGTATGCCTGCGACCATCAAGGGAAAACGTGCGCGGCGGGAAAAGGCACTGACAGCGTTAACGCAGGTCGCGCTGGCGGATCAGGCTGACAAGCTGCCGCAGCTGCTGTCAGGGGGTCAGCGGGCGCGGGTCAGTCTGCTGCGGGCGCTGTTGGCCGAACCCGATGCCCTGCTGCTGGACGAGCCCTTCTCCCGCCTCGACAAGCCGCTGCGAGCAGCCTTTCGCGAGCTGGTGTTCGCGCAGATCAAGGCGCTGGCCATCCCCGCTATTCTGGTGACCCACGATGCGGAAGACGCGCCGGGCACCATACTCAACCTCACCGAATGCCACTGTTAACCGAGGAGTGTTCACCTTGTTTGACCGCCACCTGATCCCCGTGATCCGCAGTCCTCTCACCCAGCTTGCCAAACCGCTCTGCCGCGCCGGGGTCAGTGCCAATCAGGTGAGCCTCACCGGATTTGCCATCGGCATGCTGGCGCTGCCGCTGCTGTCCTTTGGTTGCTATCAGTGGGCACTGGCGGCCATCCTGCTCAACCGGCTGCTGGACGGGCTCGATGGCGCCGTGGCGCGGGAAACCGGCATCACCGATTGCGGCGGCTTTCTCGACATCACGCTCGACTTTATTTTCTACGCCGCCGTGGTGCTGGGCTTTGCCCTCGCCGCCCCCGCCAATGCGCTACCCGCCGCCACCCTGCTGTTTGCCTTTATGGGCACAGGGTCGAGCTTTCTGGCGTTTGCCATCATGGCGGGCAAGCGGGGGATCGACAATCCGGTCTACCACCACAAATCCCTCTACTATCTGGGCGGCCTCACCGAGGGGAGCGAGACCATCGCCCTCTTTGTGCTGATGTGCCTGTGGCCCGCCGCCTTCGCCCCGCTCGCCTACGGCTTTGCCCTGCTCTGCGCCATCACCACCCTGACCCGACTCTGGAGCGGCTACCACACTCTACGTCCCCCCCAGCCCTAAACTGCACAGCCCTCACAGAAGGGCTAATCCATCGCACGATGAATTGGCGGCAAACAAGGCGCACGGAACACTTGCACGGGGATGACAATGTTTTACCATTGCGACACTTTTATCAGTCTCTTTGAGAACCCTATGCGTCGCCTTGCCTCTCTTCTCACTCTGTCATTATTCCCCCTGCTCGGTGGCTGCAGCAGCGCCCCCGCGCCAAACCCCGTGGTCGTCCCCCAGCCCAAGAGCGCCTTTATCAATCAGGCGCCATCCAGCAAACCCGTTTATACACAAGGGGTTAGCAAGGGGGACTTCGCCAATCGCCCCAACGTGGACAGGTTCGTCCAGAAAATGGTCGAGAAGCACGGTTTTGACAACGCCCAGTTGCATCAAGTGCTGGCACAGGCAGAGCGTTACGACTGGATCATCCGCCTGATGGATGCCCAGGCGCCGACTACCGCCAAGCCCACCGGCCCGACCGGCGCCTGGAACCGCTATCGCGCCAAGTTCATCACCCCGGACAACGTACAGAACGGCGTCAACTTCTGGCGTGAATACGCAAGCGAGCTGAACCGGGCGGAGCAGACCTACGGGGTGCCGCCTGAGATCATCGTCGGCATTATCGGGGTCGAGACCCGCTGGGGCCGGGTGATGGGCAAGACCCGCATTCTGGATGCACTGGCCACCCTGGCGTTTGATTACCCGCGCCGGGCCGAGTTCTTCACCAGCGAGCTGGAAGCCTTCCTGGTGATGACCCGCGACGAGGGGATGGATCCCACCGAGCCCAAGGGCTCCTATGCGGGCGCCATGGGCTATGGCCAGTTTATGCCCTCCAGCTTCCAGCGCTATGCGGTGGACTTTGACGGCAACGGCCACACCAACCTGTGGGATCCGGTGGATGCCATCGGCAGCGTCGCCAACTACTTCAAGGCCCATGGCTGGGAGAAAGGCCAACCGGTGGCGGTGCGCGGTCAGGGCCAACTGCCCGGCTACGAGCACGGCTTCCAGACCCGCTACCCGGTCGCCACCCTGCGCCGCGCAGGGCTCACCCCCACCAGCAGCCTGGGCAACCACAGCGAGTCGAGCCTGCTGCGCCTCGATGTCGGCACCGGCTATCAATACTGGTACGGTCTGCCCAACTTCTACACCATCACCCGCTACAACCACAGCACCCACTACGCCATGGCGGTGTGGCAGCTGGGGCTGGCGGTGAAAAAGGCCAAAGGCGGTTACTGAGTCAAGCACTGATTTGCCAACAAAAACGGGCCTGCTGGCCCGTTTTTGTTATTCGTTTTCCAACAACCAGCGTTTGAGCAGTGCCGCTAACTGAGCCTGCTCCGCTTCGGTCAGTGGCGCCAACAGGCGACGCTCGTTGGCCACGTGCAGCTCAACCGCTCGGTCGATAAGCGCTTTGCCCGATTCGGTGAGGCAGACCAGCAGGCTGCGCCGATCGCTGGGCGCCGCTTGCCGCTCTATCAGTCCCCGCTCGGCCAGCTTGTCGAGCCGGGCCGTCATGGCACCCGAACTCAACATGGCCGATTGGTAGAGCACTGTCGGCGTCAGTGGCTCACCCGACCGACGCAGGGTCGCCAAAATGTCGAAGTCCGTGCCAAGCAAGCCGCACTCCTTGAGCTCTTCACTCACCTCACGACCGGCAATTGCCGCCATCCGGGCTACCCGACCCAGCACCCCCATAGGAGAACAGTCGAGATCCGGTCGCTGCCGGGCCCACTGAGCCAGCAGCAGGTCTACATGATCTGATTCCATCGCCAACTACTTATCTTTATATCGAGATACTTGATGATAAATCAATTTGGCGCTAATTTATCTTCACTTAAAGATACTTTATGAAGAGATAAATAATGCCAATGCTGATCGCCTTGCTGGCTCCACTGCTGTGGGGCAGCACCTATGCTGTCGTCAGCCTCTACCTGACTGACTACTCACCCTACTGGGTTGCCGTATGGCGGGCACTGCCTGCTGGGCTGCTCTTGTTACTGTTGCATCCGCGCATGCCGCCTCTGCCCTGGGGCAAGCAGTTCCTGTTGGCGTTTTGCAACATTGCCGCCTTCTTCGCTTTGCTGTTTGTGGCGGCCTTCCGGCTGCCGGGGGCAGTAGCAGGTACACTTGGTGCCACCCTGCCGCTGGTGCTGATGCTACTGGCCTGGTTGCAAGATGGCACACGACCGAGCCTGAAATGGCTACTGCTGGGATTGATGGGGTTGGCTGGGGTATTACTGTTGCTCAACCCCTCTGCCAATCTGGATCCTGTCGGAGTTGCATGCGCCATGCTGGCCACAGTGCTGATCGGCCAATCCAGCCGCTGGATGCGCCACTGGCCGGTAAACGATCTGCTGGCGCTGACCGCCTGGCAATTGCTGCTTGGGGGCTTGATGCTGATCCCGCTCGCCTGGTGGCTAGCTGGCCCAATGCCGTTACCGGATCCGGCCAGTGCGCCGGGATTGCTCTGGTTGATCCTGCTCAACACCGCGCTGGGCTACTGGGCCTGGTTGTGGGGATTAAAGCACCACGGCCCAGAGGTGATGGGCATGCTGGCCATCACCAATCCCATGATGGCTGTGTCGCTTGGGGTATTGATGGTGGGTGAAACCCTGGATGTCAGCCAGTGGATCGGCATCGGGGTGATCCTGCTCTCCCTGTTCCTGATGAAGCTGCCAGCACGCCCCTTTTTCAAACGTTGGCAAGCCCGCCGAGCGAGTACAGGGATCTGTAACGAGGCGTAAACACCAGACCACCTCAACCCGCGCATAAACAAGAGGAGCCATTGCGGCTCCTCTTTTTAGTCAGCGGTCAGTGACTTGAAGGTGGCTTATACTCCAGCCTTGGCCAGTGCCGCAGAGACGATCTGCTGGGCTTCCTGCTGGATAAGGTCGAGGTGCGCGTCGCCCTTGAAGCTCTCCATATAGATCTTGTAGATGGACTCGGTGCCGGAAGGGCGCGCCGCGAACCAGCCGTTCTCGGTCACTACCTTGAGACCACCGATGGCGGCATCGTTGCCCGGCGCCTTGGTCAGCTTGGCGATGATGGGCTCACCCGCCAGAGTTGAGGCTTCTACCAGTGCCGGATCCAGCTTGGAGAGCACCGCTTTCTGGGCGCTGTTGGCCGGGGCGTCGATACGGCGGTAGCTGGAGCGACCAAACTTGGCTTCCAGTGCATCGTAGTGGGACTGCGGATCCTTACCGGTCACCGCCAGAATTTCCGCCGCCAGCAGCGCCAGAATGAAGCCATCCTTGTCGGTGGTCCAGACGGTACCATCTTTGCGCAGGAAGGAGGCGCCCGCGCTCTCCTCGCCACCAAAGCCGAACTCGCCGCTGTAGAGGCCATCCACGAACCACTTGAAGCCGACCGGCACCTCTTTCAGAGTGCGGCCAATCTCGCCGGCAACCCGGTCGATCATGGAAGAGGAGACCAGCGTCTTGCCGACGGCCGCATCGGCAGACCAGCCGGTGCGATGGGTAAACAGATACTGGATTGCCACCGCCAGATAGTGGTTCGGGTTCATCAGGCCCGACTTGGTAACGATACCGTGACGGTCGTAGTCAGGGTCGTTGCCAAGGGCGATGTCGAACTTGTCCTTGAGGGCAATCAGGCTCGCCATGGCGAACGGGCTAGAGCAGTCCATCCGGATCTTGCCGTCTTTATCCAGGGTCATGAAGGAGAAGGTCGGGTCGACCTTGTAGTTCACCACCTCGATATTCAGGCCATAGGTCTTGGCGATGACGTCCCAGTAGGCAACGCCGGAGCCGCCCAGCGGATCGACACCGATCTTGATGCCCGCGTTCTTGATGGCCTCCATATCCAGCACGTTCTTCAGATCATCCACATAAGGGGTGACATAGTCGTGCTCGACCACGAACGGGCTCTTGAGCGCCTCGGCGAACGGCATCCGCCTCACACCGGCCAGACCCGCTTCCAGAATGGTGTTGGCACGGTCCTCCACCCACTTGGTGATCTCCCCTTCGGCGGGGCCACCATGGGGCGGGTTGTACTTGAAGCCACCGTCTTCCGGCGGGTTGTGAGACGGGGTGATCACCACACCGTCAGCGCGGGCAGCAGGCTTGCTGGCCCCTTCTTTGCCAGAGTTGTAGCGCAGGATGGCGTGAGAGATGACCGGGGTCGGGGTAAAACCGAGACCAGCCTGAATGCGGGTCTCGACGCCGTTGGCCGCCAGCACTTCGACGGCGCTGGCAAAGGCGGATTCGGACAGGGCGTGGGTATCCATGCCGACAAACAGCGGGCCAGTGATACCGGCCTGCTGGCGATACTCCACCAGGGCCTGGGTCACCGCCAGAATGTGAGATTCAGTAAAGGCGCTGTGCAAGGCACTGCCACGGTGGCCGGAGGTACCAAAGGCAACCCGCTGCTCGGGGCGGCTCATGTCCGGCTTGTTGAGGTAGTAGGCGCTGACCAGACGGGGGATGTTGGTCAGGTCGCTTAAACGGGCCGGTTGACCGGCGTGGGAATGCTGAGCCATGGCGTTTTCCTTGCGTAATGGCGGCCTTGCCGGGCAAGGCCTGAGTCTTGAAGAATCGTTAAATTGCGCCACACACCTGCGCGATCACCTCTTCGCCATAGCCCATGCTGGCCATCAGCTGGGCCACCATGTTCTGCTTGCGGCTGGTGTTGGTGTTGGTGATCACCCAGAACGGGGTCTCCGGTACCGGCTTGGGCTTGGTGGTGCTGCCACTGGCACGCAGAGCCTCGGGATCCTGCGAGAAATAGACGCGCTTGCGCCCCTTGATTTCGGTGGCCTGGGTAAAGCCTTCCGGGTTATCCCGGTAGAGGGTACTCAGCACCAGCATAAAGCGGTTGATGGACTTCTCTTCTTTTTGCAGCTCACCGGAATCGAGCAGGGCTTGCAGCCCTTGCCGGGTGGCTACCGTACTGGGCTGCGCGACGGCAACGGGCTCGGCAACCGGCACACCTTGGTTAGCAGGCTGTTCCAGCAGACGGCGCAGGATATCGGAGGCACTTTCACCAATGTGCCGGGTCTGGCTGGCGATATAGAAGTAGAGATCGTCATCAAGCTCGATGGTTTTCATAGGGATGCGCTGGACTCGTCGAAATTCGGATGCGGCGATTATACATAGGCAAACCCGACAGCCCAAGCAAGGGGCTGGCAGATGTACATGAATCTCATCGAGAATACGGCATAATAGCGGGCCAAGTGTGTGATCAGCCGCACTGATAGCCGATCCGGACGGGATTTTTTAGAAAAAGAACCACATAAAATCCCAATCCATTGGACGAAATCCTTTTCTTTCCAGTGCGTTAAATAAAACAGCGATACGCACCCACGACCGACAAGGTGTCATTTTGCAACAAAACAGCATATTGAACTTCAAGGAGCAGGGTCAGGGCCCGGCGGTCATTCTGATCCACGGCCTGTTTGGCAGCCTCGATAACCTCGGCCTGCTGGCCCGTGCCCTCTGCGAACAGTACCGGGTCATCAGCGTCGATCTGCGCAACCACGGCGCCTCCTTTCATAGCAGCGAGATGAGCTATCCAGCGCAAGCGGCCGACATCATGACCCTGATGGATCGGCTGAATATTGCCGAAGCCACCCTGATTGGCCACTCGATGGGTGGCAAGGTGGCGATGCAGCTCGCCAAGCTGGCGCCCGCGCGGGTGACCAAGCTGGTGGTGGCCGACATGGCCCCGGTCGCCTATCCCCACTCCCGCCACCAGAATGTCTTTGCCGGACTCAACGCCACACTGCGCACGCCGCCGCAAAACCGCAGTGAAGCGGAAGCCATGCTGGCGCAGCATATCGAGCTCGCCGGGGTGCGCCAGTTTCTGCTCAAATCCTTCGCCAGAGGCGAGCATGGCTGGGGTTGGCGCTTCAATGTGCCCGCCCTTGAGCAAAACTACGCCAACATCATGGGCTGGCCAGAGGATGAGCATCGCTTCGAGGGGCCTGTGCTCTTTATCAAAGGCGGGGATTCTGACTATATGCAGCCCCAATACAGCGAGACGGCACTGGCCCAATTCCCGGCGGCAAAGGTGCGTATCATCGCGGGTACCGGCCACTGGCTGCATGCGGAAAAACCGGCTCTGTTCAACAAATTGGTTGTGGATTTCCTGTCGACAGGCGGTTAACAGTTTCAAATCCTTTGTGATATAGTGCGCCGGTCATAAGGAGTGTGCGCAATCCATGCTAAGTGAACATATCGACCTGATCGAAAGTTTGGGCCTCAAGTTATTCTTTGTGGCCATTTTCATATTGATTGGCCTGGCCATTCAGGACGTGCTCAAGCGCGGCAACGTGCCCCGTTTCGGTCGTTTTATCGTCTGGTTGGTACTGTTTCTGGGTTGTGCGGGTTTTGTCGCCAAGGGGCTGATCGAACTGGGCTGGGAAGGCTCAGGACTCGGCTAACTTATTTTCATCTGTGATGTATGGCCAAACAGCAAACTGATCGAACAACACTGGATCTGTTCGCAAATGAGAAGCGCCCCGGCAGGCCAAAGACCAATCCACTCCCCCGCGAGACCCAGCTCAAGATCAACAAGCGTAACCAGCTTAAGCGCGATCGGGAAAATGGGCTGAAGCGGGTAGAGTTAAAGGTGGAGGCCGAGTTGCTGGAGCGCCTGAACCAACTTGCGTTACAACAGAATATCAGCCGAGCCGAGCTGATCCAATCTATCCTGAAACAACAGATTGAGTCCGCCTTTGCGGTGGACATTGCAGTCTGAGCGTTGAGCATTAACACCAAATACGGGTAACTAAACACTATGGCAAGTGTAGGTCTGTTTTTTGGCAGCGATACCGGTAACACCGAAGCTGTCGCCAAGATGATCCAGAAAGAGCTGGGCAAAAACCTGATTGAAGTCCGTGACATCGCCAAGAGCAGCAAGGCCGACATCGAGAGCTTTGATCTGCTGATGTTCGGCATCCCGACTTGGTACTACGGCGAAGCCCAGGCCGACTGGGACGACTTCTTCCCCGATCTGGGCGAAATCGACTTCACCAACAAGCTGGTCGCCATCTTCGGTTGCGGTGATCAGGAAGACTATTCCGAGTACTTCCTCGACGCCATGGGCACGCTGCGTGACATCGTCGAAGCCAAAGGCGCCATCATCATCGGTCACTGGCCGACTGCCGGCTACGAGTTCGAAGCCTCCAAGGCGCTGGTCGATGACAAGCACTTTGTCGGTCTGGGTATCGATGAAGATCGCCAACCGGAGCTGACCGCCGAGCGCGTCAAGGGCTGGTGCAAGCAGCTGCACGAAGAGATGTGCCTGGGCGAGCTGGAGTAATCCGCTTCCCTTCATTTCTCTGACAACAAGGGCCCCGACGGGGCCCTTGTTGTATCTGCTTGTTGCGATGCCTGCCTTTATTCTTCCCTGTTATTCACCTCTGTGCTCCGGTTTGGCTCGCACATAGAGGGTGCGCTTGACCTGCGCAACCAGTTCACCGCTCTTGTCCTGTACCGTGACCTCGAATTCGGGGAAGTGCTTGTTGCCACCTTCAGTCGCCGCCACGATTTCGGCCAGCTTGCCCTCGGTCAGGTTGAACTCGGCCACCAGCTTGCCCTTGCCCGGCTTGATGTAGTTGATGCTGCCCGCCTTGTCCCAGACGTAGTAGCGATTCTTGAAGTAGCCCATCAGCATCAGCGGATAGATGGGGTCCGTCATGGCAAACATGCTGCCGCCAAACTGGGTGCGGTTGGCGTTCTTGTTCCACCAGCGGGATTTGAGGGTCACCCGGCAGTAGCGAAAGTCATCGCTCAGGGTCTCTATCTTGATACCGGCACCCCAGAAAGGGGGCCAGGCGTTGAGTGCGCGGCGCACCCAGGCCGCATTGTCAAAAAGCCAATCCATGGATCTCATCCGACCAGAAATATGAAAGTTACATCTTATCAACATCTGCCATGCCAGCAAGTCGGACGACACGATTGATTATTTCAATCCAACCGGCCCTTTATGGCTAAACCCCTTGAATTGCTGGGTTTATTTTTAGGGAGGCTACGACCTATAATGACAGGCCAAGCGAGTTCAAGGTTGCCATTCCTGCGGCAGTCCATCAGAATAACCCCACCTTCGAGAATGCGAATAAGTAGAATATGGCAGACAACAACCAAGCGTTAAAAAAGGCCGGGCTCAAGATCACCTTGCCCCGGGTCAAAATCCTGGAAATCCTGCAACAGCCGGACTGCCAGCACACCAGCGCCGAAGATCTCTATAAACGACTGATCGACCTGGGTGAAGAGATTGGTCTCGCTACCGTCTATCGCGTTCTCAACCAGTTTGATGATGCCGGTATCGTTACCCGTCACCACTTCGAAGGTGGCAAGTCGGTATTCGAGCTGGCCACTCAGGAGCACCACGACCACCTGGTTTGCCTCGACTGCGGCAAGGTGATCGAGTTCTCCGACGAAGTGATCGAACAGCGTCAGCGCGAGATCGCCAAGAAATTCAATATCCGTCTCACCAACCACAGCCTCTACCTCTACGGTCATTGTGCTACCGGTGAGTGCAAGCACGACGAATAAGTCAGCCGCGACTTACAGATAACGGACAATAAAAAAGCCAGCTGATGCTGGCTTTTTTATTGTCCGGCGCAGGCCGCTGGCAGCACACAGGGCAGGGTTTCCCCTGCCCTACTGAGTTAGCCTTCTACCTTGCCCCAGGAGTCACGCAGGGCAACGGTGCGGTTGAACACCAGATGCTCCGGGCTGGAGAGCTTGTTGTCGGCGCAGAAGTAACCTTCACGCTCGAACTGGTAAGCCTGCTCCGGCTTGGCGTTTTTGAGCGACGCCTCGACACGGGCCCCCTCGATGATCACCAGGGATTCCGGGTTCAACGCGGCTTCGAAGTCATCCTCGGCGCCCGGGTTCGGCACCTTGAACAGACGATCGTAGAGACGTACTTCCGCTGGCAGGGAGTGAGTGGCGCTGACCCAGTGGATCACCCCTTTCACCTTGCGGCCATCGGCCGGATCCTTGCCCAGAGTCTCGGGATCGTATGAGCAGTAGATGCAGGTGACTTTGCCATCCGCATCTTTCTCGATGCGCTCGGCCTTGATCACATAGGCATTGCGCAGACGCACTTCCTTGCCCAGCACCAGACGCTTGAACTGCTTGTTCGCCTCTTCTTTGAAGTCCGCTTCGTCGATGAAGATTTCGCGGGTAAAGTTCAGCTCCCGGGTACCCATCTCGGCATTGCTCGGGTGGGCCGGGGCAGTCAGCACTTCGTCGGCAGCCAGGTTCTCGATGACCACTTTCACCGGATGCAGCACGGCCATGGCGCGCGGTGCATGCTCGTTGAGGTCTTCGCGGATGCAGGCTTCCAGCATGCTCATCTCGACGATATTGTCCTGCTTGGTGACGCCGATGCGCTTGCAGAACTCGCGGATGGAAGCCGGGGTGTAACCACGACGACGCAGACCGGAGACAGTCAGCATGCGCGGGTCATCCCAACCATCGACGTGCTTCTCGGTCACCAGCAGGTTCAGCTTGCGCTTGGACATGACGGTGTATTCGAGGTTCAGACGAGAGAACTCGTACTGACGCGGATGGCAGTCGATGGTGATGTTGTCCAGCACCCAGTCGTACAGACGACGGTTGTCCTGGAACTCCAGGGTGCAGATGGAGTGGGTGATCCCTTCCAGCGCGTCCGAGATGCAGTGGGTGAAGTCGTACATCGGGTAGATGCACCACTTGTCACCGGTCTGGTGGTGGTGGGCAAACTTGATGCGGTAGATAACCGGATCGCGCATCACCATGAAGGGGGATGCCATGTCGATCTTGGCGCGCAGGCAGGCGGTGCCTTCGGCAAACTCGCCGTTCTTCATCTTGGCAAACAGCGCCAGGTTCTCTTCCACACTGCGATCGCGGAACGGGCTGTTCTTGCCAGCTTCAGTCAGGGTGCCACGGTACTCGCGCATCTGCTCGGGCGTCAGCTCGTCCACATAGGCCAGACCCTTTTCAATCAGCTCGATGGCGTAGCCGTGCAGCTTGTCGAAATAGTCGGAGGAGTAGCAGATCTCGCCATTCCACTGGAAGCCGAGCCACTGTACGTCCTGCTTGATGGACTCTACGTACTCGATATCTTCCTTCACCGGGTTGGTGTCATCGAAACGCAGGTTGCACTGGCCCTGATAGTCGCGGGCGATACCGAAGTTCAGGCAGATGGATTTGGCGTGGCCGATATGGAGATAACCGTTCGGCTCGGGCGGAAAGCGGGTATGCACGCTGCTGTGCTTACCGCTGGCCAGATCTTCATCAATGATCTGACGAATAAAGTTAGTTGGGCTGTTCGCCTGACTCATGGCTCACCTCAAAAAAGCGTCACTGGCGGAAGTTGTGCCGGCTGGCACCCTCATCCCCCCGCCGTCAAGCCGGGTATGATCCCTTATTACGGGCGCTGTCTCAACCTGAATTTGGCACTTCTGGGCCATTTCCCAGCCATTGCACCGCTAAAAACGGCGTGGCTTGGCACATTGCACACTAAATGCATAAAAAAGCCCCGCACTAGGCGGGGCTGAAAGTGATGAAAAACACAAAACAGACAATTACACACAACAAAGGCTCACACGCACAGTCAACCTTTCCCAAACCCGATGCGCCATCGCCCTTGGGAAAGGCGGGTCTTGCGACCCACCTCATGTTAACGGTTGACAGCTATCAGTTCAGTTCTGTGACACGGCTGGTGCGCTTGCCATCGAAGCTGGTGGTACGCAGGTAGACCTTGCCATTCACGCTCGGCTTGGCCGCGGCGTCATAGGCACTCCAGTTGGTACCGTCCAGGCTGTACTGGATGGGCAGACCCGGCAGATCCACGTTCGCTTCCAGCACACCGTTCACTACCTTGGCACCCGGTACGGAGAGGCGGTATTCAACACCGGCCTGATCCAGTTTCGGCAGCACGCGCTGACCCAGTACGTTGGCAAACTGGTTCCACTCTTTGTTGAGGGTGGCCTTGTTGACGAACTTGGTCTCGCCGGAGAACTCACGACCCTTCACATAGTTCAGCTCGAAGCCACCTTTGTGCCAGGCACGCTCGGCCACGGAGAAGATACGCGGGTAGACCATGTACTCGTACTGAGCATCGGTACGCACGGTTTCACTCCACTGCTGACCGGAGATCCCCTTGAACTTGACCGGATCCTGGTCACCCTTGGCCACGAAGGCGTTGCCGTCGCGGTCAACCGAGGTCTCGGCGTTCTGTGGCAGGTTTTCCGGGGCGAAGGCAAACACCTTGCGAGTGTCGTTGAAACGGGTAGCCCAGTAGTAGCCACGCTCGGCCGGGTGTACTTCGTTCGGGAAGTCGAAGTAGAGGTAATCCGGGTTGGACAGCACCACTTGGTAACCCTTGTGCGCCCACTTCATCGCTTCGTTGAAGCCACCCCAGTAGAGGGTTTCCCAGAAGTTGACACGGGTGTTGTCGGTTGCGAAGTCCTTGGCACCGCTGGCGTACTTCAGACCATCTTCCCACGCCTGCAGGGTAGAGAAGCCGCGGTCTTTGACCATCTGGCCCACTTCCTTGGCGAAGTAAACCGGCAGCTCGCCCACTTCCTTGATCTTGCCTTCATCGATCATCTTCTGGCACATCGGGGACTTGCCAAACGGTTTGTCCTGCTTGCTGGAGTCGACGTTACCTTTCCAGGCGACCAGCTCTTCTTTCTTGGTGACGGCCGGATCCTGATAGCCACCGCCCTGCATGATGTTCTTCGCCTCATCACCACCGTAGTGCCATGCGGTCAGCGGCTGACCGGCGGCCTGGTGCATCTGGGCAACTTCATCCATTACCTTGGCCACGAAGGTGGCAGCACCCGGCTGGCAAGGGTTGATGAAGGACATCTTGTCGTAGAACTGGACCGAGGTGACGTTGGAGGTGTCAGCCGGATCAGTCAGACGGAACTGGTTGGCTTCCGCTTCTTTGCCTTCCGCCATCAGACGCTTGTAGCGCGCTTCCATGGAGACCACGGCAGCACGGGCGTGAGCCGGCATGTTGATCTCGGGGATCACGGTCACACCGCGGGCCTTGGCATAACGCACCAGATCCACGTAGTCAGACTTGCTGTAGAAACCGGAACCCTGGTTGTCGCTGGTCGGGCCGGAACCCAGTTGCGGCATCAGGCACTTGGTTTCGGACTCGTCGTGGCAACGCTGGCTACCGACCTGGGTCAGCTCCGGCAGACCCGGGATCTCCAGACGCCAGCCTTCATCGTTGGTCAGGCCAAGGTGCAGCACGTTGAGCTTCATGGCAGACATCTGGTCAACCAGCTTCTTCATGGTATCCAGACTGCGGAAGTGGCGGGCCACGTCGGTCTGCATGCCACGGTATTCAAAGCGCGGCGCATCCTCGACGGTCATCGGGCTCACCAGCTTGTCATCAACACCCAGCAGGGAGATCAGGGATTGTGCCCCCCAGAATGCCCCGTCGATGTCGCGACCCTGGATTACGGTGCCCTTCTGACCGATGGTCATGTCATAGCCTTCAGCCTGCTTGAGCTTGCTGCCGAGCTTGATGGTCACCGGGTAGCCGGTGTCGGAGAGGGTAACACCCAGCTTGGTCAGTTGAGCCTTCAGGGCATCGGCGCGATCGCTCGGCAAGTCCAGGGCATTGAGCTTGATGGTAGAGAAGTCGATTTGCGGACCAGCTTTGACTACCTGCTTCATCGGGGTCGGCAGGATCTGGTTGTCAATCTTGCCAGCCGGCAGCAGGGTGCTGGTCTGGTTGGCCGCGAAACGGGTCTCGCTATTCATCAGGATGTTCTTGTCATCCTTGGTGCGCTTCCAGCCATCAGCCGGCATCGGCTTCTCGTAGGTGCTGGCATCATTGATGTTGCTCATGCTGGCCAGTACTTTCGGCTCGGCACCTTCGCTGGCGACATACCAGTTCGGCATGATGTCAGATTCGAACAGTACCCAGTATTCCACCACCAGCGGCACTTCGACCGTGGCATCCTTGGCAAAGCCCTGGAACTTCTCGGTTGGCGTCAAACGATAGAGATCGCCGGTCAGGTGAGTGATGGTGAACTGGTCGTTATCCACACGCTGGATACGACGGATGGAGGAGACGTAGATGCTCCAGTCTTTGGAGGTGACGTCCGCACCGGTATTGGTCAGGTGCAGCTTGGCAACGCCACAGCTCGCCCACTCGGAACCGAGTGCCTGGCAATCGAGGCCGGCACCGGCACCATCGTTGGTGACCACTTCATACTTGACCACCAGGTTGTTGGCGAGGGAGTCGACCACGGCCTGCTTGGCGGCATCGGCTGCCTGGACCTGGCTGACAAAAACGGTAGACATGGCAATGGCTAACAGAGAATGTTTCAAGTTCATAACTGCTGCTCTCATTTGAAGTAAAGGTTGGATTTTCTTGGCTTTTTTATATGGGGCCCCTGAGCGGGGCCCTTAGTTATGTCAACAATGGACTTAGACTTGAGGTGAGCGAGTCGCTCGATTAACGCAGGGCTTTCATCTCACCGGCGATGATTTCGGCCAATGGGCCCAGAATCACCTGCAGGTTCTGCTCACCGAGTTTGACCACACCGGCCGCACCCAGGGCTTTCAGCTTGCGCTCATCGACGATGCTGCGGTCTTTCAGAGTCAGACGCAGACGGGTGATGCAGGCATCGATGGAGACCAGGTTCTCTTGACCACCCAGCACTTCCAGGTATTGCTTGGCCAGCTCGGTACGGTTGGTAGATTGAGCGGCAGCCGGAGCAGTATCTTCGTCATCTTCACAACCCGGGGTTTTCAGGTTCAGCTTGGCAATCACTACGCGGAACACGGTGTAGTAGAGGCCGAAGAAGACCAGACCCTGAGGGATCAGCATGTACCAGTTGGTCGCCAGCGGGTTACGGCTGGAGAGCACCATATCCACCAGACCGGCACTGAAACCGAAACCGGCCATCCACTGCATGGAGGCAGCGATGAACACGGAGATACCGGTCAGTACGGCGTGGATGACATACAGTACCGGCGCCACGAACATGAAGGAGAACTCGAGCGGCTCGGTTACACCGGTGAAGAAGGAAGCAAAGGCAGCTGCGATCATGATAGAGGCAACTTTCTCTTTGTTCTCTTTCTTGGCGGAGTGGTAGATGGCCAGCGCAGCACCCGGCAGACCGAACATCATGATGGGGAAGAAGCCAGCCTGGTACATACCGACCACGCCTTTCACCTGCTCCAGGCTCTTGCCAGCGGCCAGAGCGGCATCGATGGTAGCCTGACCACCCAGGAAGTTCGGGATGTCGTTGATACCGGCCACGTTGAACCAGAACACGGAGTTCAGGGCGTGGTGCAGACCGATCGGGATCAGCAGACGGTTGAAGAAGGCGTAGATACCGGCACCGGTAGAGCCCAGGCTCACGATGGACTCACCGAAGGAGACCAGACCACCGTAGATTGCCGGCCATACGGCCATCAGGATGAAGGATACGACGATCATCACGACGGAGGTTACGATCGGTACCAGACGACGACCGGAGAAGAAGGAGAGTGCCTTGTGCAGCTCGACGCTGCTGAAGCGGTTGTACAGCTCAGCGGCGATAACACCACACAGGATACCCACGAACTGGTTGCTGATCTTGGCAAACGCGGCAGGAACCTGCTCCACCGGGATGCTCTTGATCTGGGCCACAGCGCCCGGGCTCAGCAGGGTGGTAACGACCAGGAAGCCGACCAGACCTGCCAGGGCAGCAGAACCGTCTTTATCCTTGGACATACCGTAAGCGACACCGACTGCGAACAGTACGGACATGTTATCGATAATGGCTGCGCCCGCTTTAATCAGGAAGGCAGCCAGCGCACTGTCACCACCCCAACCATTCGGGTCAATCCAGTAGCCAACCCCCATCAGGATCGCTGCGGCAGGCAATACCGCTACCGGCACCATCAGGGCACGGCCGATCTTTTGCAAATAACCGAGAATGTTCACGGTTCCTCTCCTTAGTTAATGTTTTTCTAGAAATTAAGTGCTTATCACGTTTGACGCATAAGCCATCAAGGCTTGATTGGCAGTCTAGGGCTTTTATTTCGCTGCGCAAATTAATAAACCGATAATCGTGATCGTTATCACCCAAACAAGATAAAGGTGGTGGATAGATGTGGCTTAGTTCGCAATCTTTATTTACGCTATAAAACAACTTGAATCCGTCTTAGCCAATTGCCACCGCCAAACCGGTCGCAACCCGACACAGAGGTATCCCATATGCGCCTGATCCCGTTGAAATCTGCCAGCCAAGTAGGCCTGTGGTCTGCTCGTTACATCGTTGACCGCATCAACGCGTTCAAGCCGACCAGCGATCGCCCTTTCGTACTGGGCCTGCCCACCGGTGGCACCCCGCTCAACACCTACAAGCGCCTGATCGAGTTGCACAAAGCCGGTGAAGTGAGCTTCCAGAACGTGGTCACCTTCAACATGGACGAGTACGTCGGCCTGCCGGAAGATCACCCGGAGAGCTACCACAGCTTCATGCACAACAACTTCTTCAGCCACATCGACATTCGTCCCGAGAACATCAACATCCTCAACGGCAATGCCGAGGATCTGGTGGCCGAGTGCAAGCGCTACGAAGACAAAATCAAGTCCTACGGCAAGATCCACCTGTTCATGGGTGGCGTGGGTAACGACGGCCACATCGCATTCAACGAGCCGGCTTCTTCCCTCTCCTCCCGCACCCGGGTCAAGACCCTGACCGAAGACACCCGCATCGCCAACTCCCGCTTCTTCGGTGGCGACATGGAGCAGGTGCCCAAGCTGGCCCTGACCGTGGGTGTCGGCACCCTGATGGATGCGGAAGAGATCATGATCTTGGTCACCGGTCACGGCAAGGCACTGGCCCTGCAGGCCGCCGTGGAAGGCAGCGTCAACCACATGTGGACCATCTCCACCCTGCAACTGCATCCGAAGGGAATGATGGTGTGCGACGAGCCCTCCACTATGGAGCTCAAGGTCAAGACCGTTCGCTACTTCCAGCAGCTGGAAGCCGCCAACATCGGCCGTCTGTAAGGAGTCGTCATGTACGCATTGACCAACTGCACCCTCTACACCGGCAGCTGCGTGCTGACCGGTTACGGGGTGCTTATCGAGGGCGACAAGATTGTCGCCATCTCTCACCTGGCCGAATTGCCTGCGGGCATCAAGCAGATTGACCTCAAAGGCGCCAACCTGACCGCCGGTTTTATCGATGTGCAGCTCAACGGCTGTGGCGGGGTGATGTTCAACACCGAGATCACGGTCGAGACCCTGGCAACCATGCAGGCGGCCAACCTCAAATCCGGTACCACCAGCTTCCTTCCGACCCTGATCACCAGTCCGGATGCGGACATGAAGCAGGCCGTTGCGGTGACCCGCGATTACATGGCTGCACACCCCAACGAGGTGCTGGGCGTCCATCTGGAAGGGCCTTACACCAACCTCAAGCGCAAGGGGATCCACCCTGCCGCGCAAATTCGCCAGCCAGCGGACGAGATGATCGACTTCTTCTGCGCCAACGCGGATGCCATCACCAAGATCACCCTTGCTCCGGAGCGCAACGAGCCGGCCCATATCCGCCGTCTGGTGGAAGCGGGCATTCTGGTCTCGGCCGGTCACACTGCCGCCAGTTACGATCAGGCCATGGCCGGGTTCGATAACGGTATTCGCTTTGCGACCCACCTCTACAACGCCATGACTCCGACCCTCAACGGTCGCGAGCCGGGCGTCGTGGGCGCCATCTACGATCGCAAGGATGTCTACGCGGGCATCATCGTCGATGGCCACCATGTGCACTGGGCCAACGTGCGTCTGGCTCACAAGGCGCTGGGGGAGCGACTGGTGCTGGTCACCGATGCCACCGCAGCAGCCGGTGCGCCGGAAGGCTTTGAGAAATTTGATTTTTGTGGCACCACCGTCTTTTTACGCGATGGTCAGTGTGTCGACGAGAATGGTACACTCGGCGGTTCCTCCCTCACCATGATTGAGGGGGTGGAAAATCTGGTCAAGCAGGTCGGATTACCGCTCGATGAAGCACTGAGAATGGCCAGCCTCTACCCCGCTCGCGCCATTGGATGGGACTCACGTCTCGGTAGTATCCAGGTCGGTAAAGTAGCCAACCTCACTGTCTTCGATCAGGACTTCACGGTCCGTGGGACCGTGGTTAACGGACACTACACACAACAGTGACATCATGACTGGCGGACAAATAGCAAACGTAGATCTTATCAAGCAGGTCAACAGTGCAGCCGTATATCGGCTCATCGACCTGCAAGGCCCCATCTCCCGGGTCAAGATTGCCGAGTTGAGTCAGCTGGCCCCGGCCAGCGTGACCAAAATAACCCGGCAACTGATCGAGCATGGCCTGATCAAGGAGACCTCTCCGCAAGCCTCAACCGGCGGGCGGCGTGCCATCTCCCTGACCACCATCAAACATCGCTTTCAGTTTGTCTCTGCCAAGCTGGGCCGCGGCTACCTGCAACTGAGTCTCTATGACCTCGATGGCAAGGAGCTCGACCAGCACGTCATTCAGGTGACCGAGATCGACCAGCAACCCGTGGTCGACATGCTGCTGCGAGAGATTGGCGCCTTTATCGATGCCAACCGCGAACGTTGTCGCAACCTCATCAGCATCGCGCTGACCATGCCGGGTCTGGTCAACCCGGAATCCGGCATGGTCATCTACACCCCCAAGTACCAGATCCGTAATCTGGGGTTGGCGAAGCTGCTTGAGAACCACTTCAACCTCCCCTGCTACGTGGGCAACGACACCCGCTCGCTGGCGCTGGCCGAACACTTCTTCGGTGAGTCCCGCGACTGCATGGACTCCATTCTGGTGAGTGTCCACCAGGGGACGGGCTCGGGGATCATCACCAAGGGGCAGGTGTTCCTCGGTCAGAACCGCAACGTCGGCGAGATCGGCCATATCCAGGTCGAGCCACTCGGCAAGCGCTGTCACTGTGGCAACTTCGGCTGCCTCGAGACCATCGCCTCCAACGAAGCGATCATCGACAAGGTGAAGGAGCTCATCAGCCGCGGTCACCAGAGCGCGCTGCAAGAGAAGCACATCACCATTCAGGAAGTGTGCAAGGCGGCGCTGGCGGGCGATGAACTGGCCCGCAGCGTGATCGAGAACGTGGGTGAGCATCTGGGACGAGCGGTAGCGATTACGGTCAACCTGTTCAACCCGCAGAAGGTGCTGATCGCCGGCGAAATCACCGCCGCCGAAGAGATCCTCTTCCCGGCCATCCGTCGCTGTGTCGAGCATCAATCACTTCCGAGCTTCCACCGTGGCCTGCCCATCGTGAAAGCCCGCTTCCAGAACCAGCCGACCTATGGCGGCTTTGCACTGGTCAAGCGCGCCCTGCTGGAGGGAGATCTGCTGCAGATCATCATGGAGCAGAAGTAAGACGCTGATCTTGCGAGATAACAAAACGGCAGCCAGTGGCTGCCGTTTTCTATTGTGTGCTTGCTGGCGGTTTAGCCCGCCCGACATGGCTTGAACAGATCCAGCTTGTTGTCGTAAACACGGGTCTGCACATCCATGATCCCCAGCATGGAGTGAAAGAGGTTGTCATGGGAGAAGCGCTGGCTGCTCGCCTCCGCCGCCAGGCAACCCATATCCAGCTGGCGATCGGCCTGCAACTGAGGCGAGAACCAGGTCAGCAGCGGCACCCGGGTCTGATCATCCGGCGCGAACTTGTATGGCGTACCGTGCAGATAGAGTCCCATGGCCCCCAGGGATTCGCCGTGATCGGAGAGATAGACCAGTCCCACATCGTACTGGCTCTCCAGCGACTTGAGCTTGTCGATCAGCAGCCCCACCACCTTGTCGGTGTAGCGGATGGTGTTGTCATAGGTGTTGACCAGCTCTTCGTTGCTGCAGTTTTCGATGTCGCTACGCGGGCAGTCCGGCATAAAGACGCGCTCGCTGGCAGGGTAACGGCGGAAATAGGTCGGGCCATGGCTGCCCATCAGGTGAAAAGCCACCAGCTTGTTGCCCTTCATGCCGGCAATCTGCTGATCCAGCCCCTCCAGCAGCACCTCGTCATAACAAGACTCCCCCTGACAGAGCGCAGGATAGGATTTGGGAAGGATCTCGATGGTCGGCACATTGCGACACACCCCTTTGCAGCCGCCATCGTTCTCTTTCCACAATACCGAGACTCCGGCATGTTGCAGCACATCGAGCAGGCCGTCACGGGAGCTGGCGAGCTGGTCATCGTAACCACGGCGCGTGAGGTTGGAGAACATGCAGGGCACCGAGACGGCGGTGGCCGTGCCGCAGGAGCGCACATCTTTGAACGACACCACCCCCTGCTCTTTTGCCGTAAAGCTGTTGGTCGCCTTGCCATACCCGTTAAGGGAGTAGTTCTGGCTGCGCGCCGTCTCCCCCACCACCAGGAACATCAAAGTCGGCTTGCTTCCCCGGGCCACCACCCTGGCATCGGTCCCCAACTGCTGGTAAGGGATCGGCGTGGCAAACAGCACATCCCGCCCATATTTGTAGAGGCCGTGCACATAGTTGGCAGGCACAATCTCTTTGGCCAGAGACTTGTTGTTGCGCCCGACCGAGGCGTAATCCTGATAGTAAAGTGCCGCGACGCCCCCGATAAACAGCAGAGAGATAGCCAGTGCACCAGCCCGCAACGCCACCCCCTGATACCAGCGGGCCGGATAGCGGATCCGCAGTGACCAGAGCACCAGAACAGGCAGCAGCCCGGTCAGCAGAAACCAGAGCGCAACCGAGCCATTCAAATAGGCCCCCGCCTCACCACTGTTGGTCTCCACTATGTTCTGGATCATGCCTGCATCAAAGATGACGCCGTATTTGAGCATGGCGTAGCTGACGATGGAGCCAGTCAGAATAAGCACGGTAAAAAAGGGCTTGAGCACAAACCGGAACGTGAAGGGAATAAACACGGCATTGAGCGCCGCGATCAGCACCAGCGGGATCGAGATGGCAAATCCGGCTTTGACATGGGTCAGGGCGCTGAGCACCGTATAGAAATGCAAAAAGACTGGCCAGTTCAGTACCAGGGCGAAAAAGAACACCAGCAACAGATTGGTCTGCAGTACACCGAGAGTTACACGCATAAACAACTCCTACATACCGGCCTGCAGTGCAGCGGGCCGGCCAAGCCAACAAAAACGACGGGGCCAGCGTAGGAAGTAAAACTTAAGCGCGAATTAAGAGGAGAAGCACGGCGCTCGTGCGCCCCATCACAGCACGGGGTACTCCGCAGCCCCGAAATGGATTTTTAGTTGTCTATCCATCGGATTTTGCTAGCTTGTTGAGTAGGCATTCACGAAATGCAGGTTAACCGATGGCACTGATCCAAGCCTCGATAGAGCAATTGAGAGTAGGCCACTATATCCATCTCCCCACGGGATGGACCAACCACCCGTTTATGTTCAATACCTTCAAGATCAAGGACCAGCAGCAACTCGACATTCTCCGTCATCTTGATCTCACCTTGCTGATGGTCGACCCCGACAAGAGCGATCTGCCCATCGAGCCGCTGCTGCGCGGCGATATCCCGGATGCCGGGCCCGACCTTGACGAGCTGGAAGAGCTGATTGCCTCGGGCCCGCCCCCCTTTGACGAGAAAGCCTTTCGCCGCTCCATGCGCGCCGCCGACAAAGCCTTTGGCCAATCCATGAGCGAGCTGCGCGATGCACTCGGGGCGCTGAACCTCAAACCGGATGAGGGACTGGCCAACACAGCCCAGATCGTCCGTAATGCCGCCTTCACCCTCAGTCAGCATGAAGGGCCTCTCGGGCTCCACCTTATTCGCAGCCCCCACACCGATATCCTGCTGCAACACAGCCTCAACGTCGCCTTTATCGCCATGCTGATGGCACGCGAACTCGGCATGAACCCCATCGAGATTGAGGAGACGGGACTTGCGGGACTTATCCACGACATCGGCGAACTGAAAATCCCGAGCCAGATCACCCAAAAACGCGGGGATCTCAACAAGGCCGAGCAGAACTTCCTCAATATGCATCCCCAGTACGGATTTGACATGCTGACCCAGCTCAACGCCTTTGAACCGAAAATCCGTCAGGTCGCCCATCTGCACCACGAGCGGCTAGACGGCAGCGGTTATCCGCTCGGGATCAAGGGCGGGGAGATCCCGCCGCTGGCGCGGTTGATCGGGCTGGTCGACTTCTACGACGAGCTGCTCCATCCCCGCAACAGCGGCAACCCGGCCGCGCCGAGTCAGGCCATCAGCCAGCTCTATAAGTTATCCCAGAAAAAGTTCGACCAGAATCTGGTCAAGTTGCTGGTCAAGGTGCTGGGGGTCTATCCGCCGGGATCACTGGTGAAACTCTCCGACGAGAGCATCGCGCTGGTGCTCTCTACCGAACCCACCATGCCCCTCAAGCCGAAGATCCTGCCCTATATCAAGGCCCAGCGGCCGGAAGCCGTCGCCATGATCGATCTGCGGGAAGATGAACGCACCATCACTGCTTTTATCAAACAGGAAGAGCTGGATGAGGGACAACGGCAGTTCTTCAACCTGACCCGCCGCTTCTGCTACTACTTTGCATTCTGAGTTATCCCCAGAAGCTGGGGATAACTCATTGGACAAACCGGAATAATTGCTCAAACCCCCATCAGAAGGTTGCCAACTGACCATGTATAAAAAACGCCCAGCCAAGGGGCCGGGCGGAGCATGCCACCTCCGTGTGGCGTATCCAGCGGATACATTCATGCTCCATCCATCAATATCAACCCGCTGCCGCTTACACAAATATCAATTTAACATGCTGATTTAATATGGTTTTATCAACTTGTTCTGGCAAACTGGCGGCCCGTTGCGCCCAGTTGGGCCAACAGAACAAGATCCTGATCACACTTATTCACGGGCTGAACATTTTTTCAGCTGGCTTATGAGGAGCGTTTTTTATGCAGTTGGTCCTCTCCTTGCTGCAACAGATGAGCGTCAGCCTGGTGATCGCCTATCTCTTCTCGAAAAGCCCGCTGCTGCGCCCGCTTGCCAACTATTCCGTGAGACTACCTCACAAGATACTGATATACATTATCTTTTCCAGCTTTTGTATCCTCGGCACCTATGTGGGCCTCGATATCGACGATGCCATCGCCAACACCCGGGCGGTCGGCGCCGTCTTGGGGGGATTATTGGGGGGACCGCTGGTGGGCTTTCTGGTGGGGCTGACCGGCGGCCTGCACCGCTATACGCTGGGGGGATTTACCGATCTCGCCTGTGCCATCTCCACCACCTGCGAGGGGTTTCTCGGGGGCATAGTGCACTGGCGCCTGATGCGATCGGGGCGAACAGATGCTCTGTTTGAACCACGCATCGCCTTCTTTACCACCCTCTACGCCGAGATCATGCAGATGGTGATCATCCTGCTGGTGGCGACCCCGTTCGACAAATCCCTGCTGCTGGTGCGCACCATCGCCACCCCGATGATTCTGGCCAACTCCTGCGGCGCGGCGCTCTTTATCAGCATGATCCGCGACCAGCAGCGGATGTATGAGAAGTTCTCCCGGGTCTTCTCCGCCAAGGCGCTCAATATCGCCAACCGCACAGTGGGGATCATGAGTCAGGGCTTTACCCCGGAGGCGAGCAACAAGATTGCCCGCATCATTCAGGAGGAGACCGGCGTGGGGGCTGTCGCCATCACGGACACCGAGCAGATCCTCGCCTTTATCGGCGCCGGCGAAGATCACCATCTGCCGGGTACCCCCATCGCGTCAGCCATCACCATGCAGGCCATCGCCCAGAACAAGGTGCTGTTTGCCGATGGCAACAGCCAGCCCTATCGCTGCAGCCTCTCCCCCGTATGCCAGCTGGGTTCGGTGCTGGTGATCCCGCTGCAGGGGGACAAGGGGGTGATCGGCACCATCAAGCTCTACGAGCCGAAGAAGCGGCTGTTTCTCAAGATCAACCACACCCTGGGGGAAGGGATTGCCAACCTGCTGTCACAGCAGTTGCTGGCCGGTCGGCTGGAGCAACATCAGCGGCTGCTGGTGCAGTCCGAGTTGAAACTTATCCAGGCCCAGATCAACCCCCACTTTCTGTTCAACACCCTCAACACCATCAGTGCCATCACCCGGCGCGATCCGGACAAGGCGCGGGATCTGCTGCTGCACCTGTCGCTGTTCTTTCGCAAGAACCTCAAACGCCAGAGCGGCCTTGCGACCCTGCAGGAGGAGCAGGAGCACTGCCAATCCTATCTGGAGATCGAGCTGGCTCGCTTTGGCGATCGACTGACGGTGATAAACGAGATCCCGCCCCATCTGGCCACACTGCGACTGCCCAGCTTCACGCTGCAACCGCTGATCGAGAATGCCATCAAGCACGGCATCTCGACCCTGCTGG
This sequence comes from Aeromonas sp. s8, assembly GCF_040907785.1. Classification (NCBI taxonomy): domain Bacteria; kingdom Pseudomonadati; phylum Pseudomonadota; class Gammaproteobacteria; order Aeromonadales; family Aeromonadaceae; genus Aeromonas; species Aeromonas sp. s8. The sequence continues at coordinate 99,260 of NZ_JBFOCL010000012.1, read as the reverse complement.
AGCAAGGGCACATTCGCCTCTGGACCGATGAGCATCCCACCAGCGTCACCATCCATGTGGAAGATAATGCAGGCACCTGGCAAGCGCACCCCGCTGGCGACGGTCTGGGCATGACCATTGTCGATCGGCGACTGAAAAGCGCCTTTGGCGAGCGCTATGGCGTGACTATTGCCTGCGAGCCTGAGCAGTGGACCCGGGTGTCGTTCACCATTCCCAAGGAGCAACCATGATCCGCACCCTGATTGTCGATGACGAACACTACGCCCGCGAAGAGCTGAGGCAGCAGCTGGCCTGCGATCCTGCCATCGAGATCGTGGGGGAAGCGGCCAACGCCATCGAGGCGCTGCCGCTTATTCAGCGCCTCAAGCCTGATGTGGTGTTCCTCGATATCCAGATGCCCAAGCTGAGCGGCATGGAGCTGGTCGCCATGCTCGACCCCCTGCCCCGCATCGTCTTTGTCACCGCCTTTGACGAATATGCCATTCAGGCCTTTGAAGAGAACGCCTTCGACTACCTGCTCAAACCGGTGGAGCCCGCCCGGCTCGCCAAGACCCTCGCTCGCCTCAAGCAGGATATCTCCCCGCAGCCCATCGAGCGGCTGGCCCCGACTATCGAACATATTCCGGGCTATCTGCACAATCGGGTCAGGCTGCTGCCCATCGCGCAAGTGGAATATGCCTTCTCCGATCTGGGCGGGGTCCATGTGGCCTGCCAGGGCGAGCTGTTCCACACCCAGCTCACCCTCAAATCGCTGGAGGAGAAGAGCCCGCTGCTGCGCTGCCACCGCCAATATCTGGTCTCCCCCAACGCCATCTTCGAGATCCGGCTGCTGGATAACCAGCTGGCGGAGATCGTCACCCCGAGCGGCGCCCGGGTGCCGGTCAGTCGTCGCTATCTCAAGGAGCTCAAAGATCAGCTGGGGCTGGACTGAGCCGCGGAGTGTGCGCCTGATCACAGCCGCCGACCGCTCGGCGCGCCAAAGCGCCGCTCGGGGAGTTTCACCTGCCAGCCAGGCGCAACCGTTTTAGACTCGCTCTGCACACTAAAAAATAACAATGCAGGAGCGTAGCAATGATCTGGTTCTTCCTCTGTGTCGGCTTACTTGTGGCCGGCTACTTCATATACGGCAAATTCATCGAACGGATATTCAGCCCGAAACCCGAGCTGAAAACCCCCGCCATCACCATGGCTGACGGGGTGGACTATGTCCCGATGTCGGACAAGAAAGTCTATCTGGTTCAACTGCTCAACATCGCAGGCGTCGGCCCCATCTTCGGCCCCATCCTGGGTGCCCTCTACGGCCCGGTCGCCATGCTGTGGATCGTCTTTGGCTGCATCTTCGCCGGTGCGGTACATGACTACTTCTCCGGCATGCTGTCGGTGCGCGCCAAGGGTGCCTCGGTGCCGACCGTGGTCGGTGAGCATCTGGGCACCGCCGCCAAGCACTTCATGAACCTGTTTGCCGTGGTGCTGCTGATGCTGGTGGGCGTGGTATTCGTGCTGAGCCCGGCAGGGCTGCTCGCCAACCTCACCTCCACCGATTTGGTCTACTGGATCGTGGCAATCTTTGCCTACTACATCCTCGCGACCATAGTCCCCATCGACAAGATCATCGGCCGCTTCTACCCCATCTTCGGCGCCCTGCTGGTCTTCATGTCGGTCGGCCTCATCGTTGGCCTGATCGCCTCCGGCAAAGGTTTCTACAACACCGGGATGGACTTCTCCAACCTGCACCCGACCGAACTGCCGCTGTGGCCGCTGCTCTTCATCACCATCGCCTGTGGCGCGGTATCAGGCTTCCACGCCACCCAGTCACCGCTGATGGCGCGCTGCATGCAGAACGAAAAATCCGGCCGCTTCATCTTCTACGGTGCAATGATCGGTGAAGGGATCATCGCCCTTATCTGGTGCACCCTGGGTCTATCCTTCTACGACAGCACCGAAGCGCTCAACGCTACCATGGCCAACGGCGGCCCGGCAGCCGTGGTACACGAAGTCTCCACCAGCCTGCTCGGCACAGTCGGCGGCATTCTGGCCATCCTCGGCGTGGTGATCCTGCCCATCACCTCCGGTGACACCGCGTTTCGCAGTGCTCGCCTGATCGTGGCGGACTTCCTGAAGATGACCCAGAAGCCGCTGGCCAAGCGTCTGCTGATCGCCATCCCCATGTTTATCCTTGGCTTCATCATCTCCAAGGCTGAATTCGGGGTGATCTGGCGCTACTTCGGCTGGGCCAACCAGACCACCGCCGTCATCATGCTGTGGGCTGCGGCTGCCTACCTCATTAAAGAGGGCAAGCTGCACTGGATCTGCACCATTCCCGCCATGTTCATGACCGCTGTGGTGATCACCTATCTGGCCAACGCACCCATCGGGTTCGGGCTGGAGATGGGGACCTCCACCATCATCGGCCTGACTGCAACGGCGGCCATTACCGTGGCCTTCCTGATGAAGTTCCGCCAGCCCTTGGTCAGCAGTACCAGCGAAGGGTAAAAACAGCAAAAAATGCAGCGAAAGCAGCACAAAAAAGGCGCCTGATGGCGCCTTTTTTAATGACAAAAAGACTAATAATGCAACTGTTGAACGGCTTCAGCTTCAATACAGCGAATAGCTTTAAGATTCCGGGCGAACTGACGATAAATGTGTGATTCTTAATTGCTTTAGTGCTTGTTGGAACCAATGATTAAGCTGTGCGTCATGCCAGTGGAGGTTATAAATGGCCCTTGATTATTTTGCACTTGGTCTGCTCGTCTTTGTCGGGCTGGTCATTTTTTATGGAGTCATCGTTATCCACGATATTCCTTACGAGATTGCCAAACATCGGAATCACCCTCATCAAGATGCCATTCACGTGGCAGGTTGGGTCAGCCTGTTTACCCTGCATGTGCTGTGGCCCTTCCTCTGGATCTGGGCAACCATCTATCGCCCCGATCGCGGCTGGGGCTTTAGCCAGCGGCTGCAAAAAGATGAAGAGGAGCTGGCGGCCCTCAAGCAGGAGTTGGCGGATCTGAAGAGCCGTATCAACACTATCGAACAGAGTGAGCAACAGGGATAAACCATGGACCTGCTACTGATCCTGACCTACACGGCGCTGTGTGTCGCCATATTCAAAATCTTCCGCATCCCGCTCAACAAGTGGACCGTCCCCACCGCAGCACTGGGCGGCGTGCTGCTCATCGGCACCCTGATCATGCTGATGAACTACAACCACCCCTACTCCGAGATGGCGCGCAACTACTACGTCTCCACCCCCATAGTGCCGCTGGTCAAGGGTCGGGTCGTTGAGGTTCCGGTGCAGGCCAACCAGCCGGTGAAAAAAGGCGACGTGCTGTTTCGCCTCGATGATGAACCGTTCCGCCTGAAAGTGGAGAGCCTCACCGCACGGGTCGAATCCAACCGCGAGCACCTCAAGTCCATTGAGGCAAGACTGCGCTCCGCCAGGCTGGACAGAGATCGCGCCAGCGACCTGATGCGCCGTGGCGTGGGCAAGCAGCGCGACCTCGACGTCACCCAGACCAACGTGGATGACATCGTGGCCCAGATTGACCAGCAGAAAGCCACCCTGAACGATCTGCAAGCCCAGCTGATGGAAGCCAAGTACCAGCAGTCCCAAACCGTGGTCTATGCCCCAAGCGATGGCCATGTAGTGCAGCTGGCCCTGCGCCCCGGCATGATCGCCACCCCCTTCATGTATCGTCCGGTGATGACCTTCATCCACAAGGATGACACCGCCTACGTCGGCTGGTTCTGGCAAAACAGCATGCAGCGACTGGCGGTGGGCGATGAGGCCGAAGTGGTGATCGATGGCGTACCCGGCAAGATCTTCAAAGGCAAGGTGACAGCCGTGGTTCCGGCCATTGCCGCCGGTAACGTGCAGGCCAACGCCGGTCTGCTGGATCAGACCACTGCGGTGCGCCCGGGTCGTCTGCCGGTGGTTATCTCCATCACCGACCCAGAGTGGGCCAAGTATCAGGTAATTGCAGGCTCCAGCGGGCAGGCTGCCATCTATACCCACTACTTCCACCATGTATCTGTGATGCGCAAAGTGCTGCTGCGCATGGCAAGCTGGATGAACTACATCTTCCCGTTCCATTGATCAGCAACCAAGCACCCTGCGGGCCGGCATCATGCCGGCCCGCTGTTTTTGTGACGGCAAGCACCCTATAATGGCGCCACCCTGCGCCGCACCATGCCCAAACGCCACGCCCTCATGTTCGTTCTCAGACCCTATCAGACCGACGCCGTCAACGCCGTGATCAACCACTTTCGCAAACACCCGGATCCCGCCGTGGTGGTGCTGCCCACCGGGGCCGGCAAGAGTCTGGTGATCGCCGAACTGGCCCGCAAAGCGCGCGGTCGGGTGCTAGTGCTGGCCCACGTCAAGGAGCTGGTGGAGCAAAACCACGCCAAGTACGAGGCGTGGGGACTCAAGGCCGATATCTTCGCTGCCGGTCTGGATCGCAAGGAGGCGAGCGCCCAGGTGGTGTTCGGCTCGGTGCAGTCGGTCGCCCGCAATCTGGCGGCCTTCGACGGTGCGTTTTCGCTGCTTATCATCGACGAGTGCCATCGGGTCTCACTCGATGATGACAGCCAGTACCATCAGGTGTTAGGCCACCTCAAAGCCGCCAATCCGGCCCTCAAGATCCTCGGTCTCACCGCCACCCCTTATCGGCTCGGGCTGGGCTGGATCTACCGGCGCCACTATCACGGCATGGTCAAGAGCCACGGCGAGCGGCTGTTTGGCGACTGCGTGTTCGAGCTGCCCTTGCGTTTTATGGTCAAAAACGGCTACCTGACCCCACCGCGCATGGTGGATGCTCCCATAGTCCACTACGACTTCAGCAAGCTGGTGCCGCGGGAGAACGGCCTCTTCAGCGAGGCAGATCTCAACGGCGAGCTCAAGCGCCAGCAGCGGGTCACCCCCCATATCCTGAGTCAGGTGCTGGAGTATGCTGCCGACCGGCAGGGGGTGATGATCTTTGCCGCCACCGTCGAGCACGCCCGCGAAATTCACGGCCTGCTTGGCGCCCGAGGCCAGCAGGCAGCTCTTATCACCGGCGAGACGCCGGGGCCGGAGCGCGATGCCCTCATCAGCGCCTTCAAGGCGCGGGAGCTCAAGTTTCTGGTCAACGTGGCGGTGCTCACCACCGGCTTCGATGCCCCCCATGTCGATCTTATCGTGATGCTCAGGCCCACCGAGTCGGTCTCCCTCTATCAGCAGATTGTGGGGCGGGGCCTGCGTCTCTCGCCGGGAAAGGAGGATTGTCTGGTGCTCGACTATGCGGGCAACAACTTCAACCTGTTCGCACCCGAAGTGGGGGAGCCCCGCCCCCACGCCGGTACCGAGCCGGTACAGGTGCCCTGCCCCGCCTGCGGTTTTGCCAACACCTTCTGGGGCAAAACCGACGAGGATGGCAAGGTGATCGAGCACTACGGCCGCCGCTGTCAGGGGCTGTTTGAAGATGACGAGGGCAACCGCGAAGAGTGTGACTACCGCTTTCGCGCCAAGATCTGCCCCGGCTGCGGTGCGGAGAACGACATCGCCGCCCGCCGCTGCCAGAGCTGCGATCAGCTGCTGGTGGACCCTGACGACAAGCTCAAAGAGGCGCTCAATCTCAAGGATTGCATGGTGATCCGCTGTGCGGGGCTCACCTTTACCGCAGGGCGCGGCAAACAGGGGGAGCGGCTGGAGGTGACCTACCACGATGAGGATGGCCTGACCCTCAGTGAATACTTCGGATTTCACTCCCCGGGCGCACGGCGCTTGTTTCAACAGCACTTTGTGCGTCATCATTGGCCCGCCCCGGGGCTGGAGCCCGAATTTGCCACCCTGGCGAGCGTGCTGGCCGCGCAAAGCCAGTTCCGTCATCCCGATTTTGTCATCGCCCGCAAATCGGGTCGCTTCTGGCAGATAAAAGAGAAAATTTTTGATTATGAGGGTCGCTATCGTACCGCCAACTCGCTGGCATGATGGCGACCGGCATACATGGCATGAATTGCGTTATCCCGTCGATCCCGCATCGGCGGGTTGAATTATCAGGGTCGGCACCACTGCCGGGCCCTTCGTCACGTTAGAGGATGTTATGCAGCGGCTGTTGATTGGTTTTTGTGCTCTCTTTTCTTCTCTCGCGGCTCATGCCGCCCCGCTGACGCCCCCTCAGGGTGGCCAGTACGCCATCATGGTGCAGGGCAATAACGGCGTCGAGTTCGCCCGCCACGCCGATCAGATGATCGCCCCCGCCTCCACCATGAAGGTGCTCACCGCGCTGGCAGCCCGCCTTGAGCTGGGTGCCGACTTCCGCTTCGCCACTGACATTCAGGCCCAACCCGGTGCCAAACAGGGTGACACCATCAACGGCGATATCTGGATCAACTTCGTCGGCGACCCCACCCTCTCCCGGATGGATCTGCTGGCCCTGTTCAAACAGCTCGGCGTCACCAGCATCAAGGGGAATGTCTACGTCAACACCGGCGCCTACAACGGCTACGAGCGCGGCAACGGCTGGTCGTGGGGGGATCAGACCCTCTGCTTCGCCGCTCCCGTCTCCTCGGTCATCATCGACAAGAACTGCGCCTACGGCACCATCACTGCCACCCAGATTGGCAAACCGGCGGTCGGCAACGTGGCCACCGGCGTCCCCATCGGCATCGGTGCCGACAACGTGGAGGTGATGAGCTATGGCGACATGGCGCGCCAGTTCTGCGCACTGGAAGTGGACATGGCCAAGGGCAACTTCTACGAGCTCAAGGGCTGTATCACCCCGAACAAGGAGCCGCAGGGTCTGCGTTTCGCCATTCACGACGTGGAAGCCTGGGGCTGGGACAACATCCGCTGGGCGATGAACCGTGCCGGTATCAAGCATGATGGCCTGCTGCGGGTCACCCACAAGGCCCCTGAAGGGGCTGAGACCCTCGGTACCCACTACTCGGTCTCCCTGCCGGTGATGCTCGCCAAGATGCTGAAGAAATCGGACAACCTCTATGCCGATACCTTCCTCAAAACCGTGGGCCGTCACTACTACAACAAGCCGGGCAGCTATCGCAGCGGCACCATGGCGGTGCGCGCCATCCTGACCAAGAACGGCATCGATCTGGGCAACGCCACTCTGGCTGACGGCTCCGGTCTCTCCGCTCACAATCTCATCAGCGCCCGTCAGATGATGTCGGTGCTGGACTTCATCCAGAAAAATGATGCCGAACTTGGCCTGATCAAGCTGCTGCCAAGCTCTCAGGTGGATGGCACCCTGGCGTGGCGGCGCAGCGTCACCGCTCCCATGATGAAGAACAAGGTGCACGCCAAGACTGGCACCATCACCGGCACCTCCAATCTGGTGGGCTTTATCGACACTGCGGGCGGCCAGCGCAAGGCGTTCGTGATGTTCCAGCGCGGCCTGTCGCAAGATCCGGCCACCCATGAGCGCTACCGTGCCAGCAAGGCACCGTGGCCCTGGACCGTATTCGAGAAGGGGGTGCTGGAGAGCATCTATCAGCAGCAGCCGATCCAGATCGCCGATGAGAGCTGAGCCAATAGGCCCACTCGAATCACGGTATCGATAATTTCGGCTTCAAGTCGCCACGAGGCAGGGCTATGCTGTTGCCTGCCTCATATCAACGGCCATACATAAACGGCTTAAAAAACGGAGAGAAAATATGTTTGCAGTGATTTTTGGTCGCCCGGGTTGCCCCTACTGTGTCCGTGCCGTACAGATCGCCGAGCAGCTGACCGAACAGCGCGATGACTTCAAATTCCGCTACGTGGATATCCATGCCGAAGGGATCACCAAAGAAGATCTGGCCAAGAGCGCCGGCAAGCCGGTCAATACCGTGCCGCAGATCTTCCTGGATGAGCAGCACATCGGTGGCTGCACCGATTTCGAAGCCTACGCCAAAGCGAATCTGGGTCTCTACCAGTAATTCCTGCGGGTCATCCCAACCGGGTTGACCGCCAGAGCGTATAAAAAAAATCCGGCGCCATCAGGCGCCGGATTTTTTTATGAGCGGAACTCGCACCATCCCTTGTCAGGAAGTCACAGACTGGGGTCAGGGAGTCACAGACTGGGCGGCAAAGCGCGCAATGATGGGGTTGTGATCCGAGCTGTCGGTCGCCGGTGAACTCACCTCGACCAGATCCAGATTGCGGTAGTAGAGGTGATCCAGCGGACGACCGAAGGCGGTGCGGCGCAGGTCAGGCACCGGCACGGCCTCTTGCAGACCCAGCTCGTCCACCAATTTGCTTAACCAGAACTGACGCTTGTCGCTCCAGGTGTTGAAATCACCGGCCAGGATCACCGGCCCCTGATGACGACGCACCAAGGCAGTCAGATCGTTGAGCTGCTCGCGGAATGTGGCCATCCCCAGCTCGAAATTGACCGCATGGATATTGATGACCATGACGCCGTCAGGATCGCCCTGCAGCGGATAGAGGCTCACCAGCCCGGATTTGGGGATGCGCAGCAAGGGCTCGGGGGAGCGCACGCCACAGACGAACGCCTGCGGGGTCTTGGCCACCGTCATCACCCCGAACGACACGCCGCCCTGGGTGAAGGCTTGCAGCTGTTGCCACTGGAAATCACCGGCGCGCAGCCAGTCGAGCATATCGGGACGGGTGGCCGACTCTTGCAGCAGCACCAGATCCTGCCCCTTGGCATAACTGTCCATCCCTTCGCGCCAGTTTTTGCGCTGGCCCTTGTAGAGATTCCACACCGTCACCCCGAATTCACGAGGCAGCGCCGTGGTCGCCAACGCTACCAGCGGCGGACGCTGGCAGTCGAGTCCCGGCACAATCCCTTGAGCAGTGACCAGATGGTTCTGATCCGGCACCTCAAAACAGCCTACCAACCCCAGGGTCAGCAGGGAGGTGCCAAGAATGCGATAACTATTTTTCATTGGCTAACAACCGCCCGCCTTTGCTTTTTGTTGCGACCATCACAAACGTCATCCACGCCGACTAAGCTGATAGTCCCTGTTCCACCCAACCAGAAGGACGCTGTCTCATGGCGAAAGAACTTCGGTACCACGTGACGTTTTATGATCAACAAGGAAATTGTCATCAAGTGGAGCTGGCCACCGTCTATCAGATAAGACGGGACCCTCAATGCGATCTCTGCCTGTTTGACACCCTGCAATATGTGGGCTCGGAAGAGATGCTGGAACGCATGATACGGCAAAAAACCGGGCTTGAGCAGGAAATATCCATCATCAATGCCCGGCTGATTTAATCAGGCACTCACCGGAACCGGGCGGGATTTGCCCTGTTCGTCGATGGCGACATAGGTGAAGATCCCCTCGGTCACACAGTAACGCTGGGCATCGTTCTCCCGCAGTACCGGCTTGACCCACACCTCCAGCTTGAGCTTCATGGAGCTGCGCCCGATCTTCATGCAGCGGCCGTAGCAGCAGACCACATCGCCCACCTTGACCGGACTGTGGAAGGTCATGCCTTCGACGGATACGGTACAAATACGTCCTTTTGCCAGCTCCTTGGCCATAATGCCCCCACCTATATCCATCTGGGACATGATCCAGCCACCAAAGATGTCACCATTGGGGTTGGTATCGGCTGGCATTGCCAGGGTTCTCAGCAACAACTCCCCATCGGGGTGACGTTTTGTATCTACCATCATTACCGCCTCTCTCTCATGGATGGCGGCATGATAGGGGGCGATCACCCCCTTGGCAAACCTCAATTGCCCGAGGCGGCAAGCTCGGCAAACCAGTGGGCCGGATCGGGCCAGCGATAGTTGAATCCCATCTGCTGGCAAATCAGCTGGCCGTCGATGGGCTGAAATTCACCGGCAGGCTCGATAAAGACCGGCACAGGCAGCCCCTGCTGACGCGCCGCAAAGGGGTAGAACTGCTCGCGGCGCGGGTGCACCGGCGCGCTCAGGTTGAAGACATCCCCGTCCTTGCCCCGCTCCAGCAGCAGCATGCAAGCCGCCACCACATCGTCCAGATGGACCAGATTGACCGACTGGGCGCCGCCATCCAGGGTCTTGCCCGCGAGGAAACGGCCGGGATGGCGATCCGGGCCATAAAGGCCGGAGGGGCGCACTATCATCACCGACTCGAAACCGGCCGCCAGCACCGCCCGCTCCGCTGCCAGCATCCGCTCGCCACGGGCATGGCGGGGTTGGGGTTCTTCCCCCTCCTGCTGCCCTGCGCCCCATACCGAGGTGGCGCTGACAAACAGCACTCGCCGGGTGCCGCTCGCTTTGGCAAGCTGACAGGCCTTTGCTACCGCCTGCGGATAGTCATCGGTCTTGCTAGGCGGTACGCAGATAACCAGCGATTCGCAGGGGATGGGCCACGCATCCGACATATGGGCAGAAATCGTCAGCGGATGGGCAGCGATCCCCTCCCCCCGCAGACGTACCGCCTTCTCGGCGCTGCTGACCGTCACCGCGACCTGCTTGCCTGCCGCCAGCAGAGCCCGCGCCAGCGGCAACCCGAGCCACCCCGCCCCCAGAATGCCGATCGTCCCGGCTATATATTGTTCTGTCATCGTCCCTTCTCCTGCTTGACGCTATTTGCCCCGCAGCTTACCTGCCTTGGTAGGAAAAGGAAGCCTTAAACCTACTGATAATCAAATACCGCCAAGATAGCGGTATTTGATACCTATACGAAAATCATTAAATCAATCAATTTACTAATTGCAATTGTTTTTTATTAACTCAAATTCCAGTGCGTATTTTGTTTTTGATTTTACAGCTTGGAATAATTTAACATGCCTCCACTCGGAACCAGAAATAAACTTCTGCAATGTTTGTTTGTCACGTTCAGCCATCCTCAGACCGAAAGAGATTGAATTAATTGCTTGTGGGTCAAACTTTATAGCTTGAGACCTCCTCGAAATAAGCCTTCGCTCTCTCTCATAGCGCCAACTAGTATATTTAGTCCCTAATACCGAATAAAATATGTCACCAGCAATGCCATCAGCATTATTTACACCTGCATATTTTTCATAAAAATGAAATCGTTCTATTATCTCTTTGAATGGATACTCATCTTGGTAGGTCACATCAATAGGGTAAATGTTGGAACCTTTAGGGCGAATTAAACCCTCTTTGAAACCGATACATATACCTTTATGTTCATCAGCATAATGTGCCCACATCAATTGATTTTTCCTAGCTTTACTGAATGAACAGATCCCAACACTTTCAAGCTGCTTCTCGATTTTACTATGATAAATATCTCTATCAATTATGGGAAATGGATAACGTTCCCAAACAGCATCTAACACTTCTGAAAACGAAGATTCACCTTCAAAAGGATCGTTCAACGATGCTGGTGTAGCAAACCAGAGCTCGCGATTAACTAAAAGCTCGAGACAACCTTTATCAAACTTGCGGTACTTAAACAGAATGCGTGGACGCAACAAAGTATACTCCTTTGATATTCGCTCCTCTAAAGAGGATTATTTAGACTACGTACGAACTACCTATATCCTGCGTTTATTATACTTTCTTCTCAATAGAATTAATTTCAAGTTTTACCAACTCTACAAACCGAGCTCGAATTATAGGTAAAGTTTCAATATTCTTTGCATCTTTTGAATGAGCATTAACTATATACTCTAAAATCCTCCTAGCTTGTTTATGGATATCCTTGCTTCCAACCAGCTCAATCTCAGCAAGCAAGCGGGATATATCTAGAAGAAATGTAGGGGATGAACTTTTGTTCTCTATTGAAATCAATGCTAACTTATTGGCCTCAGCCAGAAAATCACTATACAGTTTCCTACGATTTTCAAGCTCATACCTAATCATTGATTGCCTGAACTCTACCTGCTTTACCTTGGTGTTAGTGAAATAACTTACGCCTCCTCCAAGAATTACTCCGAGCACTGTAAAAATGGGGGCAACATATTCATTAATCATCTAGAAATACTCCTGACAATTTTTATGCGCAAAAAATTTACCATGCAACAAGCCATTGTTGTATATCCATCCTGCCGAGACAAATCAATTTAATCAACAAATCATTACTTACTGCCAAGAATTTATGACAGGGTCAATCTCATTACATTTCCCATCTATTGATAAAAAGCGGGCCACTGGCCCGCTTGGTTATATTTCACTCACCTATTCTCACACCGGCGGATGGAAATGGCTGGCCTCACGGGTGGCCATCTCCTCGTAGGTGGCCCACTTCTGCCACGCCACTTGTTGCGCTACCTGCATCAGCCGCTCGGCCTCCTCCGGATGACTTTGGGCCAGCACCCGATAACGGGTCTCCTCCTGCCGATATTCAGCAAGGGGGATGGAGGGGCGCAGGCTGTCGAGGCTGAAGGGGTTCTGCCCCGCACTGCGCAGTACCGGGTTGTAGCGCATCAGCGGCCAGTGACCGGAGGCCACGGCTCGTTTTTGCTGGGTCAGGCCAAACTCCATATCGATGCCGTGGGCGATACAGTGGCTGTAGGCAATGATCAGCGACGGGCCCGGATAGGCCTCAGCCTCACGCAAGGCTTGCAGCGCCTGCTGCGGGTTGGCACCAAAGGCGATGCGGGCAACATAGACGTTGCCGTAGGAGATGGCCTGCAACGCTACATCCTTCTTGGCCAGCGTCTTGCCTCCCGCCGCGAACTTGGCGACGGCGCCGAGCGGCGTCGATTTCGACATCTGGCCGCCGGTGTTGGAGTAGACCTCGGTATCCATCACCAGCACGTTCACATCGCGGCCGGAGGCGAGCACGTGATCGAGCCCCGCCGAGCCGATGTCATAGGCCCAGCCATCGCCGCCGATGATCCAGACCGAACGGCGCACCAGCTGATCGATAAGCGACAGCAGCTCGCGGGCCTTGCCGGATTTCACCTCTTCCAGCCGCTCGCGCACTTGTGCGACCCGGGTGCGCTGGGCGCGGATCTCCGACTCCAGCCGCTGCGGAGCGTTGATAAGCGACTCGACCAGCGCCTCCCCCAGCTCCCCCTTCATCGCTTCGAGGGCCGCCACCGCCTGACCGTGATGCTGATCGGCGGTGAGACGAAAACCAAAGCCAAACTCGGCGTTGTCCTCGAACAGGGAGTTCGACCAGGCCGGCCCCTTCCCTTCGCCATTCTTGGCCCACGGCGTAGTCGGCAAGTTGCCGCCGTAGATAGAGGAGCAACCGGTGGCGTTGGCTACCAGCATGCGATCGCCAAACAGCTGGGTCAGCAGCTTGAGATAGGGGGTCTCGCCACAGCCGGCGCAGGCGCCGGAGAACTCGAACAGGGGTTCGAGGAACTGGGTGCCGCGCACCGTGGAGAAGTCCACCCGCTCGCGGGCAGGCCACGGCAGGCTTTCGAACCAGCGCAGCGCCTGCTTCTGGCCAGCCAGATGCGGGGCCTTGTCCATCATGGTGATGGCGCGCTCGCCCTCGTGTTCCTCATCGGCCTCAGCCCGCACCGGACAAGCCTGCACACACTGACCGCAGCCGGTGCAATCTTCCGGATAGAGCTGCAAGGTGTAGCGGCTGTCGGGGAAGCCCTTGGCGGTGACGGGCACCGACTGAGCGGCCTCGGGGGCGGTCGCCAGCCAGTCCTGATGGTAGAACTTGGCCCGCAGCGCCGCGTGGGGGCAGACAAAGACGCAGTTGCCACACTGGATGCAGATATCCGAGTGCCAGACTGGGATCTCCCGGGCGATATCCCGCTTCTCGAAGCGGCTGGTGGCGGTGGGGTAAGTGCCATCCACCGGCAGCATGGAGACGGGGATCAGATCGCCGCGCCCCGCCAGCATCTCGCCAGTGACCCGCTGGACAAACTCGCTGCCGCCGGGAGCCAATGGCAACGGATAGTCGCTGATCTGCTCCTCACCGGCCGGGATGGCCACCCGGTGCAGATGAGCCAGGGTGTCATCCACCGCCGCGAAGTTGCGCTCGACCACCTCGGGCCCCTTGCGGGCATAGCTCTTCTCGATGCTCTCCTTGATCAGCGCAATCGCCTCATCCCGCGGCAAGATGCCAGCCAACGCGAAGAAGCAGGTCTGCATAATGGTGTTGATGCGATTGCCCATGCCGTTGCGCTCGGCCACCCGATCGCCGTCGATGCAGTAGAGGCGAATATCGAGAGCGCGAATACGGGCACGCAGCCGCTCGGGCAGCTGGTCCCACACCTTGTCCGCCTCATGGGGGGCATTAAGCAGCAGGGTCGCCCCTTCCGCGGCATGTTCCAGCAGATCCACCGACTCGACAAAGCCCCACTGGTGGCAACCGATAAAGCTCGCCTGCTCGATAAGCCAGGGGGCGTCGATGGGCTCGGGGCCAAAGCGCAAGTGAGAGACAGTGCGCGAGCCCGATTTCTTGGAGTCATAGACGAAGTAGCCCTGGGCGTGGAACCCCTCCAGCTCGCCGATGATCTTGATACTGTTCTTGTTGGCGCCGACCGTGCCGTCGGCACCAAGGCCAAAGAAGAGCGCCCGCACCCGGCTGGCAGGCTCCAGATCGCCGATGGGGTGCCAGGCCAGACTGAGCCCCGACACATCATCCACAATCCCCACGGTAAAGCGCGGACGCGGCGCATCCGATGCCAGCTCCTCAAACACCGCCGCGCACATGGCGGGGGTGAACTCTTTGGAGGAGAGGCCATAGCGACCGCCACTGAGCCAGGGCAGCCGCTTGATAAGACCGCGCTGCAAACCGTCGATCAGCGCGCTCTGCACATCCAGCAGCAGCGGCTCGCCGCCCGCCCCAGGCTCCTTGGTGCGATCCAGCACGGCGATGCGCCGCACGCTCTGCGGCAGCGCGTCGAGCAGCGCCTGTACCGGGAAGGGGCGATAGAGGCGAATGACCAGCACCCCGGTCTTGCGATCCTGCCGGTTGAGCCAATCCACAGTGGTGCGGGCGGTCGCCGCCCCCGAGCCCATCAGCACGATGACGTCGGTGGCATCAGGCGCGCCGTGGTACTCCACCAGCCGATAGTGGCGGCCGGTCAGCTCGCCCAGGTTGTCCATGCACTGCTGCACCCGGGCCGGTACCGCTTCGTAGAAGGGGTTGACGCTCTCGCGGGACTGGAAGTAGGTATCCGGGTTCTGGGCGGTGCCACGCATCACCGGATGATCCGGGTTGAGCGCCCGCGCACGGTGGGCGCGTACCCAGTCGTTATCGATAAGGGCGCGAATCTCATCCCGATGCAGGGCGGTGATCTTGTTCACCTCGTGGGAGGTGCGAAAGCCGTCGAAGAAGTGGATAAAGGGCACCCGGCACTGCAGGGTGACGCTGTGGGCAACCAAGGCCAGGTCCTGCGCCTCCTGCACCGAGCCGGAGGCAAGCATGGCAAAACCGGTGCTGCGCGCCGCCATCACATCCTGATGGTCGCCAAAAATCGACAGCCCCTGCGCTGCCAGCGAGCGGGCCGCCACATGGAACACCGCCGAGGTCAATTCACCGGCGATCTTGTACATGTTGGGCAGCATCAGCATCAACCCCTGACTGGCGGTGAAAGTGGTGGCGAGCGCCCCCGCCTGCAGGGCGCCGTGTACCGTGCCGGCCGCCCCTCCTTCGCTCTGCATCTCCACCACTGTAGGAATGTTGCCCCACAGGTTGGTCTGCCCCTCCGCCGCCCAGGCATCGGCCAGTTCGGCCATGGTCGAGCTCGGGGTGATGGGGTAGATGGCACACACTTCGCTCAGCTGGTACGCCACCCGGGCCGCGGCTTCGTTGCCATCGACCATGATCAGTTCATGTTTCATTGGGACTCCTCCGGTTGGCGCAGCTCGATGGCGTGACAAGGGCACTGATCATGACAGGCACCGCAGCCGGTGCAGCGCTCGGCATCCACCTGATACCCCTTGCCCGGCCCCAGCTTGGCGATGGCCTGCTCGGGGCAGCTACCATAGCAGCCGTCACACTCGAAGCAGTTGCCGCAGGAGTAACAGCGCGCCGCCTCGTAACGGGCGGCCACCTCATCCAGCCCGCCGATGATCTCGCCAAAGTCATCTCGCGCCCACGCCGGTTTGACCGGCTGACTGCTGGCCGGGGCGTGGGTCTGGAACCAGAGTTGCAACTGCTCCGGCCCCACCAGCGGGTAGGAGAGCGGTTTGTGATAGTGGCGACCGCGCAGCCAGGCATCCATGTGGCGTGCCGCCTTCTTGCCGTGACCGGTGGCGATGGTGACGGTGCGCTCGGAGGGTACCATGTCGCCGCCGGCAAACAGCCCCGGCACATCCGTCATCAGGTTCTCGCCAACCTGCACCACCCCCTCCTTGTTGACCCGCACGCCGGGGATGCTCTCCAGCACCGAAAGGTCTACCTCCTGACCCAGAGCCAGAATAAGGGAGTCCGCTTCGAGGGTTTCAAACTTGCCGGTGGGCACCGGCTTGCCTTCGGCATCCAGCGCCATCACCTCCACTTCGATGCTGGTGCTATCGAGCTGGCGGATGGTGCGCAGCCAGTTGATCTTGATCCCCTCCTCTTCGGCCTCGTCGGCTTCAAAGGCGTGGGCCGGCATATGGTCGCGGTCGCGGCGGTAGATGATCATCGCCTCTTCAACGCCCAAACGGCGGGCGGTGCGAGCCGCATCCATGGCGGTATTGCCACCCCCATAAATCGCTACCCGCCGTCCCAGTTTGGGTGGTGGCAAGCCTTTCTCTTCGGCCAGGCTCGCCTGCTCGAGGAAACTCACTGCATCGAGGATCTTGCCCGCTTCCCGGGCCGGAATATCGACCCGCTTGGCCAGATGGGCGCCGATGGCCATAAAGACGGCATCAAAGCCCCCCTCGTCGCGCTCGCGCAGCACATCCTCCACCTTGTGGTTGAGAGTCAACGTCACCCCGGCCGCCACGATACGGGCCACCTCCCGATCCAGCACGTCACGGGGCAAGCGGTAAGCGGGAATGCCAAAGCGCAGCATGCCGCCCGCCAGTGGCCCCGCTTCGCGGATCTCCACCTGATGGCCGAGCCGATTGAGGTGCCAGGCGCAGGAGAGGCCGGAGGGACCGGCGCCAATGACCAGCACCTTCTTGCCGCTGGCAGGGGCAGGTGGTGCAGGCTGCCAGCCACGGGCCAGCGCCTCGTCGCCGAGGAAACGCTCGATGGCGTGGATGGAGACGGATTCATCCACCTGACCGCGGTTGCAGGCGCTCTCGCAGGGGTGATAGCAGACCCGGCCATGAATGGCGGGCAAGGGGTTCTCTTCGATCAGGGTCTGCCAGGCCGCCTCAAAACGGCCAGCCTGCGCCAAAGAGAGCCAGGCCTGGATATTTTCTCCGGCCGGGCAGGCATGATTGCAGGGTGGCAGGGCCGGCCGCCAGACGGGTAGCCGGGTACGCACCGGGCCTGTTCCCGTTTTCAGGGAGAGATCCGGCAATGGGGTCATGTCCAGTTGTTTGCTCATACATTGCTTTCTTCTTTTTGTGTGACAGGCCCCACCCGATGGCGCTTGATACCGTGTAGCCGAAGCGGACGGTGGCCGGATGGGGAAGAAGCGAAAGCGTTAGAAACTGGGAACTGAGTCGATAATGGCCGCTTTTTTGTACTGATTAGCGAATCAGGATCAAAAAATGTTGCACTTTATGGTTCATAGAGACCAGAACGTGACTCAAGTAACATCTTCTCCAGCTGACCGCTGGCTTTCAGTTTGGCGAGCCCCCGATTGAAGGTTTTGACCAGCTCGTCAGCGTTGGCGCGCTTGCGGCTGATCAGCAGGTGACCTTCAACCTTCATCACGGGTTTTGAATGGGTTGCAAAGAGATCGACCGTGCTGGCCGGGTAGAACTGACGCAGGGAGTAGTAGCCAACATCTATGTTCTCCAGGGTCAGGTCGGCGCGGCCGGAGAGCAGCAGATCGAAACTCTGGCGCAGCCGGGTGACGAACTGCACCTGCAGCGGCACCTGCGCGATGGCTGCAAAAAAATCTGCATTGTAGGTATAGCCACTGACCGCAGCCAGCTTGCGATCCGCCAGATCCTGATAGCCGTGCCATTCCAGCGGATCTGATTTGAGATAGAACCAGACGTAGGTTTCGCTCAGGATGGGATCGCTGTAGAGATGGGTTTTGCGCCGCTCGCTCGACTCATACCAGTGGACTGTGCCATCCACCACTCCCTCCTCCGACAAGCGAAAGGCCCGCTTCCAGGGAAGAAACTGGAACTTGACGCTCACCCCTTCACTCTTGAATGCCTCGCTCACTACATGAGGAATAAGCCCCTGATATTTCAGCGTCTCGGAGCAGTAAGGGGGATACTCTCCCGTGGTCAGGGTCAGCTCCTGCGCCCAGAGCCCGTGGCAAAAAAGGCTCCCCGCCAGCAACCAGCTTATTTTCATCCCGATGCCCTCTTGTTC
Source organism: Aeromonas sp. s8 (assembly GCF_040907785.1). Classification (NCBI taxonomy): domain Bacteria; kingdom Pseudomonadati; phylum Pseudomonadota; class Gammaproteobacteria; order Aeromonadales; family Aeromonadaceae; genus Aeromonas; species Aeromonas sp. s8. The sequence goes on along the minus strand of NZ_JBFOCL010000012.1, from coordinate 81,005 downwards.
TGTTTTCCCAACTATAGACCGCCCCCTTGAAAGGATTGCCGGATCGCCGGGGAACCGTTATGTTCCCCTTTTTCCAGGCGATCACGCCGCGTCACAAGGATATGAAGATGCCCAGGCTAGACAGCATTCACCTCTACCCCATCAAATCGACTGCAGGTATGCCGCTGGCTCGCGCCTGGGTGACCGAAGAGGGACTGGCAGGGGATCGCCGCTACATGGTGGTCAAACCGGACGGCACCTTTATCACCGCCCGAACCCATCCCCAACTGCAACAGGTCGTGGCCACCCCCATCGAAGGGGGCTTGCAACTGCGCTATCCGGGCTTTGAACCGCTCACCCTGCAAGAGGCCGACTTCAGCCGTGCCCCGCAAGCTACCGGAGTCTGGAGCGACCGTTTCACCGCCCTGCAGACCGACCCCAAAGCCGATGGCTGGCTAAGCCGGGTGGCAGGGGAGACGGTGCAACTGCTCTGGCTGGGTGAAACCTCTGATCGCTTTCGTGAAAAGACCGGCACCCGGGTCAGCTTTGCCGACGGTTATCCGCTGCTGCTGATAAGCCAGGCTTCCCTTGAGGATCTCAATCTGCGCTCCGATGCCCTGCACCAGATGAGCCAGTTCCGCACCAATCTGGTGGCAAGCAATACCCAGCCCTTCGAGGAGGACAGCTGGGTACGTATCCGCATCGGCGAGGTGGAATTCAAGGTGGTCAAGCCCTGCAGCCGCTGCATCATGACCACGGTGGAAGCGGGCACAGATCGTTTCAACGCCCTGAAAGAGCCGCTGGCGACCCTCACCCGCTACCGCCGTGGCGAGGATGGCGAGGTCTACTTCGGCCAGAATCTGGTGGCGCTGAACGAGGGGTGGATTGAAGCAGGCAGCGAGATCGAGGTACTGGAGCGTACCCGTCCGGTGGTCTATCCCGCCGCCGCACCGAAGAAGCGGGAGCTGGTCTGCGTGGCCCGCGAACCGCTGGCGCGGGATCTGGAGACCTTCTGGTTCGACGCCGCCGATGGCGAGCCCCTGCCCGACTACCTGCCGGGCCAGCATCTGCCCATCAGCCTCGATATCAAAAACGAGCGGATCCAGCGGCGCTATACCCTGAGCTCCACGCCGGATCACCCGGAGCGTTACAGCATCAGCGTCAAGAAGGTGGAGGGTGGCCGCATCTCCCACTGGCTGCACAAGCAACTGCAGGTGGGCGACCGGCTGCTGGCCGCCAACCCCGCTGGTGAGTTTCACTTAGGGTCCGAGCGCAACCTCCTGTTGCTCTCCGCAGGCTCCGGCGTCACCCCCATGCTGGCGATAGCCCGCACCCTGGCGCTACGCGGGGAGCTGGAAGAGGTTCACTTTATGCACCTGTGCCGTAGCGAAGCGGACATTCCCGCCGCCAGCGAACTGCATGCCATGGCACAGCAGGGGATGACCCTCACCATTATCCTGAGCCAGCCGGACAATCACTGGCAGGGGCTGCAAGGGCGACTCAATGATGAGCATCTGCAATTGATCAAAGGGCTGGCCGAAAAAGAGGTCTTTATCTGTGGCCCCCACGGCTTTATGGCCGATGCTGCCGCCAAAGTTGCGGCCCTCGGCGTTCCGGCCGCACGGATCAGACAGGAGAGTTTTGGCGGCGCCATTCTCTCGGTGGCCCGCCCCCATCAGGCGGTGCAACTGCGTATCGGCACCCAAGCCTTTACCGGCAACAATCAGGGCACAGTGCTGGATCAGGCCAACAAGCAAGGTGTAGAGCTGCCATGGAGCTGCCGCGCCGGCATCTGCGGCAGTTGCAAACAGACGCTGATCTCGGGCGAGGTGGATCACCCAGACGCCCCCGCCATCAGTGCCGCCGAACGGGCCGAGGGCAAGATCCTCACCTGCTGCGCCGTGCCGCTCACTGACCTTGAAATCCTATGATCGGGTGATCGGGCCGCATTAACTCAGGCCACTCCAGATGACCGGGGAATGGTCTTACATGCCATCAATCAGGATTACGCCTGATTGCACTTCGACTTAGAACAGCATTTCTGTCAGCCGAGATGCACAAATAAAAATCCGAAGCCATTTCAACCGGCTTCGGATTTTTTCACATTGAGGAATTAGAGCATGACCACTGCACGGTTAGGCGCTCGACGAGTTCTTCCCTCTATTGGCTCGGCAAACGGACACCTCTCCACGGATAGTGATGGCTCCCCGTCACGCTCAGATCAATCCCCAAGCGGCAATCTGGTAGATCCATACCATCGCCAGCAGGGTGCCGACCAGCCCCATGATGACGCCGATGCGCACCATCTGGTGACTCTCCACCAGACCAGTGGCGTGGGCCAGCGCATTGGGCGGGGTACTGATGGGCAGAGACATTCCAAGCGAAACCGAAATGGTGACCGCCAGGATCAGGGTGTGACTGCCGCCCCACTCTGCCAGCTCCGGCATGCTGACTGCCAGTGCCGCCACCAGTGGCAGCAGCAGATTGGCGGTTGCGGTATTGGACATGAAGTTGGCCATCACCACTGCCAGCAGACAGGCGCCGATCAGCACCGCCAGCGTGGAGTATTCGTGGAACGGAATATGGGTGATGAGCCGCTCGGCCAACCCGGAGTCCTCCAGCGCCAGCCCCAGCGCGATACCGCCCGATACCAGCCAGAGCACGTCGAGGGAGATCTTGTGCAGATCGTCCTTGGTGATGATGCCGGTGGTCAGGAACACCGCTACCGGGATCATGGCGACCACGTAGGAGCTCATGCCATGCAGATCCCCTAGTAGCCAGAGTACTATGGTGGTGATAAAGGTGAGGTAGACCACCCAGGCGCGAGGGGTCTGCATAAAGCGCCCCTCAATCTTGAGATCCATCCGCTTGAGGGTGCTCGGGAAGAAGCGCCCCAGCAGAAACCAGCCAAGCAGCAACAGCAATACCACAAAGGGCACCGCAAATCCCATCCACTGACCGAACGAGATGGCATGCTCGCCGGTCAGGTATTTGAGGGCCACCGCGTTGGGCGGAGTGCCGATGGGAGTGCCGATCCCGCCGAGGTTGGCCGCCAGCGGAATGGCCAGTACAAAGCCGATTTTGGCCGGGTCCTTGTCGGGAAACGCCGCCAGCACCGGGGTGAGAATGGCCAGCATCATGGCGGTGGTGGCGGTATTACTCATAAACATGGAGAAGGTGGCGGTGATCAACATCAGCCCCAGCATGACGATCCGGGGATCCTGACCGAACGGGCGCAGCAGCACCCGCGCCAGATTGACGTCCAGATGGTACTTGGTCGCCGCAATGGCGAGGAAAAAACCACCGAGAAACAGCATGATAACCGGCGAGGCAAAGGTCGCCATCACCTCGGTGGACTTGAGCAGCTCACCAAAGCCCGGCTCTGCCTTGTCGGCAGTCATGAACCAGAGCCCCTTGTCGGAGAGCAGCAGCAGCTCCAGCACGATGATCAGCACCGAGGTAGCAAAGATAGGGATGGGCTCCAGGATCCAGCAGAGGGCGGCCAGCACGAAAATGGCCACGACCCGCTGCTCGATGACGGTGATCCCCTCCAGCGGGATCCAGTGGGTCGGGATCAGCAGGATGGTGAGGCTCAGCAGCAGTGGCAGAATAATCTTGTTATTGATGGGCACTATTGTCTCCAGGATCGGGAGTAAGAAGTCAATAGTGGCATAACATGCTATCGCCTCACGCGGCCAACTCGCCAAAATGAGAGCTGGCTAACTGCACGGCGCACCGTTTTGTGAGTCATATCAAGCTGGGGTCGGCGCGCTATGGCTGACGCCTCACCCCTTGCAGCAAACAGGCAAAAAACGGGCCGCTGTTCGTTGCACACGACAGCGGGCCCGTTTCACCATTCATGCCGATGAGGGGGCTCAGAAGTAGATGCGGGTCACCGACTCGATGACGCAACCCGGGCGGCGGATCCCTTCGATCTCAACCTTGATCTCTTTGAGCAACTCCAGCCCGCCCTTGATGGGGGTGACCCGGGCCAGCTTGGTGCGGGCACGGATGTTGCTATCAACCTTGATGGGGTACGGGAAACGTACCTGATCCAGCCCGAAGTTCACCACCATGCGGGCGGTCGGGAACTCGGGGGTGGCCTCATCGACCGAGCCGGTCAACTGTGGCAGCAGCGCCAGGGTCAGGAAGCCGTGGGCGATGGTGGTCTTGAAAGGCGACTCGGCGGCCGCACGCTCCGGATCGGTGTGGATCCACTGATGATCCCCGGTCACGGCAGCAAACTGATCGATCATCTGCTGGCTGACGTGCAGCCACTCGCCGACATGGGTCTCTTCACCAATGCGGGCCTGCAGGGCGGCATAGAGCTCGGCCGCCTCGGCCCCCAGCTCAACAGCGGGTTCCTGAGCGACGGCAGGCTGACCGTTGGCTACTTGTGCCACGATTGCTGCATCCTGTTGCTGCTCGCTCTGGGGCTCGGCTTGCAAGTCCAGTACACGCCCCAGCAAAGGGTGAAGATGTGCCTTTTGCTGAAACTCACGCCAGTAGTCGCGGATCGCCGGAGAGAGCCAATCCTTGAGCTCAAAGGGGTGCTGCGCCAGAATTTCGCGCTTGCGCTTCAGAAAATCGACAACTTTCATCTACCGATCCCTATTTGATTCAATGCCTGTAAAGAGGTCTAACCAGTCCTATTTTATTAAAGTTTCAGCTGTAAGTGCAAAAAAATCTCGGCGTACACCTGTACCAAGGCGGAAGTAACTACTTAGACCATGTAAACCAGCACGATCTGCCAATGAGGAAATCGATTGCCAAAGATGCCGCCAGCAGGGGAAATTCATCGGGGTCGTTATGAAAAAAGGCCCTCGTCGGGCCTTGTGGTGGGGAGTCAGCGCGCGCTCGACCAGCCGCGACGCAATCCCTCCTCATCCAGAAAGGACCAGGCGAGGATCCGGCTCACCTTGTTGCCCTGTGCCATGTCGATCACCCGTACCTGACGCGCCCCCACCCGGCTCAACGCCTTTTTCGCCCCCGGCAGGTTCTCTTTTTTCGACACCAGCGAGCTGAACCAGAGGCACTGAGTGGCAAACTCCTTGCTCTGGGCAATCATGTTGGCCAGAAACGCCGCCTCGCCCCCTTCGCACCAGAGCTCGGCCTTCTGGCCGCCGAAGTTGAGCACAGGAGCGCCTGTCACCTCCTTGCCCAGATTGCGCAGCTTGCGCTCCGTCCCCTTGCTCGCCTCTTCCAGCGACGCATGGAACGGCGGATTGCACAGCGTCAGAGCGAAACGCTCCTTCGGCCCTATGATGCCGCGAAACACATGGTTGGGGTTACCCTGCAAACGACACTCAATCTGGTTGCCGAGTCCGTTGCTCTTGGCTAGCAGGGTGGCCGCCTTGACCGAGACCGGATCGATATCCGATCCGACAAAACGCCAGCCATATTCGCGGGCACCCAGCAACGGATAGATGCAGTTTGCCCCCACCCCGATATCCAGCACCCTCACCCCCTTGCCGGTAGGGAGCTGGCCTGCGCTCTCGGCCAGCAGGTCGGCCGCCCAGTGCAGGTAGTCCACCCGTCCCGGGATAGGCGGGCAGAGGTAACCGGCAGGCAAGCCCCAGTGGGCAATCCCGTAGTGATGGGCCAGCAGGGCGCGATTGAGAGTCTTCACTGCATCGGGATCGGCAAAATCGATGGTGCGGGTACCGTAGTCATTGATAAAGACATGAGCGGCCAATTCGGGAGTTCGCAGGCAGAGCGCCTCAAAGTCGTAACCCGCCTGATGGCGATTACGGGAGTGAAGTCCGGATTTGCGGTCGCCCGACTTGGGGCCACCGGCTGATGGGATGCGGGGTTTCATGCTGAGCCTGCCGAAGAAAACGGGCCCACACTATAGTGATTTGACTCGGGAAAGTCTAAACGAGGGCAATAAAAAACCGGGCTATCGAGCCCGGTTCAAGTGAGGTTGGAAAAACAGTCCGTACTGCGAGCCGTTTGTCCAGCCTGACTCAGATATCGATCCGGCGAGCTTGCCAGAACTTGTTGCGCCAATATTGGCTATCCAGCTTGGAGCGCGTCACACCGGCTCGGGTCGAGGCATGGATGAATTCACCATTGCCGACATAGATACCAACGTGGTTGAGACGACGATTGATTTTGAAGAAGACCAGGTCACCCTCGACCAGATCCTGCTTGGAAACGCGCGTCCCTTCATGGACTTGGGAGCGGGTATCGCGGGGTAATTCGATACCGACGGCATTGCGGAACACTTCACGGGCAAAGGCGGAACAGTCGATACCGCGCTGGCTGCTGCCACCCATCCGGTACGGAACACCACGCCACTCTTTATATACAGTCAGGATTTCATTCACATCGGGTGTCTGGGAAGCTTCCGGTTCGATGACAGGTTCAACCATGGAAACTTCGATCTTGCTCGCGACCTCGGGTTGGGGTGCCGAGGCACAACCCACCATTCCGAGCGCGACCAGCAGTAGCATCAGGTGGCGCAATCCTTTATCCCCGCTAAATAGTAAATCTTGTTAAAATACGGCCCCAAAGGGCAATTTATAAGGCAACAGCACCCGACTATATCCAAGAATTCTATCGAGGCAAGTGAAAATCCCTATCAAGCTCACATTTTTGCAAGGAAATGCACGATTTTTCATAATTAATGTGATCATGCCCAAACAATATACAATCGCAAAAAGAGCCTTGGGCCTCATAGATAACTGGCTTTTATCCCTGCTTCAGCACCTTTTTAAAGTGAAAAATCATGATCGAAACCGATCTTTTTTTGTTAAAACCGGCCAGGGTATGCCAGGAACTGCTTGCTCAATTGCCTGAATGGCTGTCAACCGATGAGCAGCATATCTGGCAAGCCATGACCCATCCTGAACGGCGTCAGGAATATCTGGTGAGCCGCGCCCTGCTGCGCCAGCTATTGGCCGAGCGGCTGCAACAACCCGCCGCCAGTCTGCAATTTTGCAACGGCCCCCAGGGCAAGCCCCGACTGCATGATGATGCTTGGCAGTTCAATCTGAGCCACAGTGGCAGCTGGCTGGTGTTGGCGCTCTGCCCGCATGGGCCGCTTGGGGTGGATATCGAACTGGGCAAACGGCGGCATCATCCCCTCCCCCTGGCCCGCCGGTTTTATGCACAGAGTGAATATGAGTGGCTCTGCGCACTGCCTGCCCAAGAGCAGGAGAGTGCCTTCTACCGGCTCTGGTCACGCAAGGAGGCGGTACTGAAAGCCCACGGTGGCGGCATAGCGGCGGGGCTGGAGAAGGTGCGGTTTCTCCCGGAGGAAGGATGGCGACTCGACAACCGGCTCGATGACACCCCTTATCAGGTACAGGATTGGCCCTTTGCCAGCGGCTGGCTCAGTCTCGCGGCGACGGCAACCCCCGTGGCTTTTTACCGGCTGGATAAGCGCTTGAATTGCCACTCGCTTAACCCCATGTTACTCAACACCCTTTCTGAAGAGTCCAACTCATGATCGTCGACATTACTCCCCAGAATTTTCACGCTGAACTTATCGATGCGTCCATGAAGAAGCCGGTCGTCATCTATTTCCATGCTCCGCAGATGCCGGAGTGTCAGGGGATGACACCGCTGATCGAATCACTGGTTGGGCCCGCCAATGAGCAGGTCACCCTGGCCAAGGTGGATATGAACGCTCCCCAACTGCAGCCGCTGGCCAGTCAGCTCGGCCTGCGCGCTCTACCGGCGCTGGTGCTGTTCCATCAGGGTCGCCCTGACGAACAGGGGATCATCGAAGGGCCGCAGGATGAAGCCACCCTGCGCCAGTATTTCTCCGCCTTCGCCCCCAAAGAAGAGGAAGAGTTGCTGGCCAAGGGACAACAGGCGCTGGCTGACGAGCAGCCCAGCATCGCCTATGCCCATCTGACCAAGGCACACCAGCTGGCTTCTGATCGTCACGACATCAGCCTGTGGCTCATTCAAGCTGCGCTCGACCTCAACCTGCTGGATGAAGCGCAGGAGCGCCTCGGCACCATCCCGATGGCGGCGCAGGATGGCCACTTCCATACCCTGAACTCACGACTGACGCTGGCCCTGCAAGCGGCAGACAGCCCGGAGCTGCGCGCGCTGGAAGCCCGCCATGCAGAACAGCCTGATGATTTTGCCCTGGCTCAGGAGCTGGCGGTACAATACAACCAGGCTGGTCGTCAGGAAGAGGCGTTGGGACTGCTGCTGGAGATCCTCAAGCGGGATTTGGCATTCGGCGATGCTAGAAAGACCTATCTCGATATTCTGGCGACCATGGGCAGCACACCGGCGGCACAGAGCTACCGTCGCAAACTCTATAGTCTGCTCTACTGAGCGGAATCGAACTGGCTGGTAATGATGGGGGAGTGCCGGGAGACCGGCATGACCTCATGGGTCAAGTACGAAGAAGGTATTGTGGAAATAAGGTGCTGTGGGAATAGTGGAGATACGGTGAATTTCAGGCAAAAAAAAATGGCGCAAAACTGCGCCATTTTTTTCGCATGGATTACTTCTTGTAGGAAGTAGCCATGTTGTCGATGCGCTGGTTAGCACGCATAGCTTCTTGCTTGGCTTCGGCAACATCAGCAGCGATTTTGGACTGATCAGCACGAACTGCGCTAACATCTTGAGCCAGTTGGTCAACTTTGTTAGACAGATTCTGAACGGAAGTTTCCAGTTCGCTGGTGTTTGCACAACCGCCCAGCAGAGCGGACAGACCAACAACACCTACCAACAACAATTTTTTCATTTTTAAAGCTCCCTTGAACTCGCCAGACGTTTAGCAAGCGGCGTGATTATGGCACAAAAAAATCCTACTTTGCATAGTCCCCACCACAGATAAATGCATTAAAACCCTCATTTTTTTTTGAATGAACAGTTTTTGTCCTGATTCGTCTAAAAAATGAGTGCCGTGTGGTGGGGGCACGGACAAAGGTTAACCAAATTTTTGCCTTATTACAATTTCGTATGAGGCTCAGGCTGTACGTTCTGACAACAATTGACGATATTGCACCAGATCCTCGATGGTCAGCACTGGCATCTGGTGCTTGCGACCGAACGCAACCAGGTCTGGCAGACGCGCCATCGAGCCATCTTCTTTGGTCAATTCACACAACACACCAAACGGTTTGAGGCCAGCCAGATGCATCAGATCGACCGTCGCTTCGGTATGACCACGACGGGTAAGCACCCCACCGGCTCGCGCCCGCAGCGGGAAAACATGACCCGGGCGATGCAGATCACCCGGTTTGGCGCCGTCTGCGATGGCTGCACGGATGGTGGTGATGCGATCAGCCGCCGAGACACCGGTCGTGACCCCCTGCGCCGCTTCGATGGTCACAGTAAAGGCGGTCTGGTAGTGGCTGGAGTTGGCCTCCACCATCATCGGTAGTTCCAGCTGGCGAACACGCTCGTCGGGCAGGCAGAGGCAGACGATGCCGGAGCACTCGCGGATCATCAGCGCCATCTGTTCATTGGTCATGGATTCGGCGGCGAAAATGAGGTCGCCCTCGTTCTCCCGATCTTCATCGTCGGCCACCAGCACGCCGCCTCCGGCACGCAAGGCAGACAGGGCCGCTTCGACACGGGCTACGGGATCACCGAATTCACTGAGTAGAGACTGATTCATGGTAAAACTCCTAAACAAGACAAGGACCAGAATCAGGGCATGGAAAGGCAGACAGAGACGGGCATGCAGCGGCCAGCCCACAAGGGCCAACGCGGCAAGGTCTGTCTTATCCTCTTTCATCCGGACTATGACCGTCGGCTCCGGCATCTCACCGGATCTGCTGACCCCGACCCGGCAATCAGCCAAGTCGGGCGCTCGCGGGCTCCCCGAGTCAATCGGGATACCGCCGGTGGGGAATTGCACCCCGCCCTGAGAATAAGCGCAGACAGCCTAAAGAAAAACGGTTGCAGATACCAGCCAAAATCTCCCGCAGGCTGAAAAGCGTTTAAACATTGCGCCCGGGATCCCGCTCTGCGGCCTGCTCGCCAGCATGCGAGGCTATGACTGGCGAATTTCTTTATGGCGCGGATCGGTTTATGGCATAGTTCCCGAAATAAAAAACAGGGCCCGAAAAGAGAGCCTGAACAACGCTGCCGGCGCAGACAGCAGCGCCAACACCACAAACGGAAAATGACAGAGATGGAAAAGAAAATACTGCTCACGGATTGCCCGGATGCCAAAGGGCTCATCGCCAAGATCACCAACATCTGCTACAAGCACCAGCTCAACATCATCAAGAACGATGAGTTTGTGGATCACGAGAATGGCCGCTTCTTCATGCGTACCGAGCTGGAGGGGCGCTTCAACGACGAGACCCTGCTGGCCGACCTCGATGATGCTCTGCCCACCGGTGCCCAACGCCGTCTGGTCAAGGCAGGCAAGAAGCGCATCGTCATTCTGGTGACCAAGGAGACCCACTGCCTCGGCGATATTCTGATGAAGAACTACGCGGGCGCGCTGGATATGGATATCGTCGCGGTGATCGGCAACTACGACACCCTGGCCGAGCTCACCGGCAAGTTCGATATCCCGTTCCACACCGTCAGTCACGAGGATCTGAGCCGGACCGAACATGAAGAGCAGGTTCGCACCATCATCGACAGCTATGAGCCTGACTATGTGATCCTGGCCAAGTACATGCGGGTGCTGACCCCGAGCTTCGTCGAGGCCTACCCGCGCAAGATCCTCAACATCCACCACTCCTTCCTGCCCGCCTTCATCGGTGCCCGCCCCTACCGGCAGGCGTTCGACCGTGGCGTCAAGCTGATCGGCGCCACCGCCCACTTCGTGACCGACGATCTGGATGAAGGCCCCATCGTCGAACAGGACGTGATCCACGTCGGTCATGCCTTCAGTGCGGACGACATGGCCAAGGCGGGCCGGGATGTAGAGAAATCGGTGCTGAGCCGCGCGCTGGAGCTGGTACTGAACGAGCGGGTGTTCGTCTACGGCAACAAGACGGTGGTCTTCAAGTAATTCGCCCACACGGCCCGTATGCAAACGCCAGAAACAACAACGGCTCCCGCGGGAGCCGTTGTTGTTTCTGCGCCGAGTGTCAGAGCGGCAGATCGTTTACCGTCACCGCGCCCTTCTCCAGCTTCAGCTCGGAGGTCAGCGCTTGCTTGTCGGCCTTCAGATAACCCATCAGGGTCAGCTGATCGAGCATGGGGGCCAGTTGCGGCACCGCCTTGCCCAGCTTGCCGCTGAGGCTGGCATGCAGCACGCCGGAGAGGGCCTGCATTCCCGCGTCGCTGTTGAACAGCTGCTCCAGCGAGGTGGAGGCCAGCTTCACGTCCCCCTTCATGGTCACCGCCTCACCGTTGAGCTTGGCGCTGAGATCGGCCAGTTCAAGGGTCGCGCCACGTTTGAGCATCTTGTCCAGCGCCTGCTGGATGGCGGCATCTTCAACTCCCTTGCCACCGGCAGCCTGCAGCCCCTGATACCCTTCCAAATCCAGACCGTTGAGGTTGAGCGCCAACTTGCTGTCGGTCACCGCCAGGGTGTCGGTCTCGTTCTCCAGATCCAGCTTGGCAATTTTCATCTGATAACTGCTGGAGAGGGTCTGGGCATCATCACCGGTCAACTGAGTCTCGGTGGTCATCCCCTGCAGAGCGACCTTGACGCTGTCAGGCAGTTGTACCGTGAGGGCCGAGAGGGTCATCTCGCTCTGGGGCGAGAGGAGCACACCGCTGATCTCGGCAATGTCGGCACTCCCTTTCAGATCGGCCAGCACCAAGTCCATCTTGCTCTGCTCTTCATGGACCGTCATCCCCTGCCAGGTCATAGTGAGGTGACCATTCCCCTCCAGATTGCCGTGGAACTCGCCGCTCAGGGGCAGGAAGCTGAACTCGTCCAGCCCCTGTTTGATCTTGAATTCATTGGCCCAGAAACGGCTGCTGTTACCCTGGGTCCAGAGACTGGTGACCGACTCCAGACCGAGTTCCCACTGCTCCATGCCCAGTGCGGTAAAGACCGGAGCCAAAGTGCCGTTATGGGTATCGAGCAGGAAGTGGCTCTTGATATAGAGCGGCAGGAGCTGGCTCTTGACCACAAGTTGCAACTCGATGGGCTGACTGCCCTCCAGCTCGCTGTCGATGGCAGCCAGCTCCTCCGGCGTCACCACGACCTTCAGGATCCCGTCACGGGTGAAGAGGTTGCTGCTACCCGGCAGCCACTGCATGTCGAGCCCGCTCTCTTTCTCCACCTTGGCGATCTGCTCCGCCATGATGTTGTCGAAGCTGTTGCCCGTGTACCAGCACGCAGCCAGACCACCACCTACCAGTGCCGCACCCACGGCGAGGGCCACTATCTTTTTCATATATCCATGTGTCTCCAGGGAGTTGTCACTGCACTCTACGGGGCGGACTCGGGGCTAGGCAAGTCCAATCAGATGGCGAGTCCACTTTCTTGCGGCTCGCCACAACATCACAGCAAGGGGCTGAAGAGATAGAAGATGTTCTCCATCGCCTTCTTGTACCAGGGACGGGCCTGCCATTGGGCCAGAGTCATCGGGGTGGCTTCCGCCATATAGCCCTGTACCAGCCGAGTCATCTGGGCCACGAACGAGGGGTTATCCACCAACAGGGTCACCTCGAAGTTGAGCCAGAGGCTGCGCCGATCCAGATTGACCGTCCCCACCAGAGCGAAGTCATCATCCACCAGCACGCTCTTGGTATGGAGCAGACCGGCATCGTAGCGGTAGATCTCCACCCCGGCCGCCAGCAGCTCCTCCATAAAGGCGTTGCAGGCGTAATTGGCCATGATGGAGTCGTTGCGTGCCGGCAACACCAGCTGCACCTGCACTCCGCGCGCCGCTGCCGAACTGAGTGCGGCCGCCAGTGGATCGTCGGGTACAAAGTAAGGGGTCGTCAGCACCAGATGGCTGCGTGCCTGATAGATGGCCAGCAGCAGGCTCTGCTGGATGCAGTCGCCGCCGACGAAGGGGCCGGACGGGATCAGCTGGGCGCGGTAGTTGGTCTGGGGCCAGGCCTCCGGCTCATGCTGCAGACTGTCGAGCAGCCGCTCGCCGGTCTCCATCTCCCAGTCCCAGACAAAGATCGACCACATCAGCGGCACCATGGGCCCCTGTACCCGGATCATGATGTCGACCCACTGGCCGACCCCTGCATCCTGCTTGAAGAAACGGGGATCCACCATGTTCATGGAGCCGGTGTAACCCACCCTGTCATCGATCACCACCAGCTTGCGGTGCATCCGCAGATCCTGACGCTGGAACAGAATGCGCCAGGCGCCGACCGGCAGCACCTCCACCAGCTTGACCCCCGCCTTGCGCAGCTTTTTGGGCCAGTGGGAGCGGAAGAACTGCTTGCTGCCCACCGAATCGAGCAGCAAGCGACAATCCACGCCGCGTTGCGCCACTTCAATCAGCGCATCGCACACCTCGTCGGCATCGCCGCCCGGATGCCAGATATAGAACTCCAGATAACAGGAGAGCGTCGAGCGACGGATATCCTGGGCAATCTCGCGCAAGATCCAGTCCGGCTTGTTGAGCAAGGTCATGCGGTTGCCGGAGAGCATCGGCATGGCGAGCCGTCCCTGGATGAGATCGTGCAGCGGCTGTGCCTTGGCGCCCACTTCGCAGCAGTGCTGCGGGAACAGACGGGCCAGTTGGCGGATCCAGATGGCATAAGGGCGATACATGGCCTGGGCGCGCTCGGCACGGCGGCGCCCCAGCTTTATTTCACCAAACAGCACATAGAAGCCCACCCCGGCAAACGGAATGGCATAGATCAGCGCCAGCCAGGCCAGCGACACCCCGATGGGACGGCGTTTCATCACCACCCGAAACGACACACCGGTGACAATCACGGTATGAAAAAGCAGTAGCAGCCAACCCAGAAAACGGGAAAACAGCAGTTGAAGATCGTGTTCCAGACCGTTAAACAACGGGGACTCCTTCTAATCGACAAACAGCGCGGTGGGCAGACCCCAACCGGCCGGGATGGTATGCTGTAAGGCAAATCCATTCTATCAGGTCGCACGCATGATCCTGCAATCTATGCTGCTCAGCCTGGCCATGCTAGGCCAAGGCTCATATGACATCAATGAGCAACAGATAAACCAGTACCTGCAATCTCAGGTGCAAGTCGACAAACAGCTGGAGCTGCTGGGCATCATCAAGGCCCATGTGACGCTTGAGCAGAGCGACGTCCAGATCGGTCGCCAACGCCCCGATACCGCCCGGGTCTATGGCAAGGGCAAGCTCAAAATCGCCCTGCCAGACAATACCGAATATGACGCCCGCCTGCAGATGACCTATGAGGCGAGACCCCGCTATGACAAGAGCCAGAGCGCGCTGTTTCTCGATAACATGAAGCTGGTGGAGTACAAGCTGGAGCCGGAGGCGGCCGAGAAGAAGTTCGGGCTGATGCTCAACATGCTACTGCAGAGCATGGAGAAGCGGCTCGAGACCAAACCGGTCTACAAACTCAATGACAAGGACCCGGATCAGGCCTGGCTGAAGGAGAATCTGCTGGGGCTGGAGCTGTCACCGGGCAAGATCCACCTGCTGACCAAACCTCGCTAAATCGCTCAATTCAGGAGGGGCTGGGTGGTATCCCGTACCAACAGCTCCACCTGATACCCCTGCTGCTGTTGCCGCTCGTAGAGGGAGAAAAGCGACCCGCTCAATTGATTGAGGGGCATATCGGCAAACCCGGCCTTGAGATAGAAAGGCTTCTCGAAGGGCTGCGCCTGACAGACCACAGGTTTGTCCAACAGACCGTGACAGGCGTGCTGCAGCAGCCGTGACCCCAATCCCAGCGACTGGTAGTGGGGCAACAGGCGAAAGCCGCACAGATGGTAAAACTCCTCCTCGTCCCGCAACCGAACCGCCCCCACCAGCCAGTGAGCATCACGTACGACAAAGATCCGCTCGGCCAGATCCGGCACATAGTGGGAAAACGTCGTCTCGTAATAGTCCCTGATAAGGGAGAGGTCGGCGTCGCAGTACTCTTCGAAAGTGAGTTCCATCGCCAGCTTGCTTGTCACAGACAAATCCTTTGATAATCAGTTATTAGTGCCAGATACGGTGCGCTAATCCGACCACATGACGCCAGCACGATAGCATGCCTTTCGTCAACAAAAAAGCGGACGTCGTGGGCAGCTTGCTTACCCGGTGGAAGAGGCCATTACCCACCGCCTGACGGCCAAAACCGTGCTTTATGATGACAATCCTTTATTGCGGCGGATACTTTGATCCCGGTCACCGAATCGGATCATTTGCCCCCTGTTGGCCGCTTGTTCTGCCCTCGTCATGATGCTTTACTCAACATGGTCATCACAAGAAGGAGTATTAGGGTTGAAAGCATGGATGCTGGCAGGCCATATGTTGTTGATCCCCCTGAGCGGATGGAGCCAGACTCCCCCCCCCGCGGAGGTGATCTTCCTGACCGCAGCTCCCTCCCCCTTGCGTCCGGTCAAAGATGCCACTCCCGTCCCACAACCCGACACAGCTCAAACAGCGGCAGTCGCCACCAACGGCAAGAAGCAGATCCAGGTCTATAAATCGGTGCAACAAAACGGGGTGGTTCGCTACTCCGATATGGCACCCGAACAGGGCCATTACGAGCTGTTGCTGTTCAACGACTGCTTCGCCTGCGATCCCAAATCCAGCGTCAACTGGCAAACTACAGGGCTGTTTCTCTATGACTATGCCAGCACCATCAAGGCGGCCGCCAAAACCTATCAGGTTGAGCCTGCGCTGATCCGGGCGCTGATCCATGCGGAATCGGCTTTCAATCCGCTGGCGGTCTCCCGCAAGGGGGCGATGGGGCTGACCCAGCTGATGCCCGCCACGGCGCGGGAGTTGGGGGTCGGCAATGCCTTGCTGGCGGAGCAGAATATCTTCGGCGGGGTGAAATACCTGGCGGGACTGCTCAAGCAGTATGATGGCAACGTGGCGCTGGCGACCGCGGCCTACAATGCCGGTGCGGGCGCCGTACAAAAACATGGCGGTATCCCGCCCTATGCGGAAACCCGTGCCTATGTGGAGCGTGTCCAGCTCCTTCACCTGCGCTACAAAGAGATGCTGCAGGCCAAAGGGCTCTGAGGTTAGCCTCGGTTAATGCTCTTTTCTCGCCCCTCCAGAAACAAAAAACACGCCCGCAGGCGTGTCGATACCACACTTTGTTTCGCAAATGATTACTTCTGCTCAGTCGCCACCAGGCGATAAGCCAGCGCACCCAGAATGGCACCGACAATCGGGGCAACCCAGAACAGCCACAGCTGGCTGATGGCCCAGTCACCGACAAACAGCGCAACACCGGTACTGCGGGCCGGATTGACCGAGGTATTGGTCACCGGAATGCTGACGAGGTGGATCAGGGTCAGGCACAGACCGATGGCGATCGGCGCGAAACCGGCAGGCGCACGGCTATCGGTGGCGCCCATGATGACGAACAGGAAGAAACCGGTCATCACCACTTCACACACCAGTGCGGCAGTCAGACTGTAACCACCCGGAGAGTGCTCACCGTAGCCGTTGGAAGCAAAACCGGCAGAGAGATCAAACCCGGCCTGACCGCTGGCAATTACGTAAAGCACGGCAGCAGCGGCAATGCCACCCAACACTTGCGCCACGATATAAGGCAGTACACCGGATGCCGGAAAACGACCTCCCGCCCACAGACCGACGGTCACTGCCGGATTGAGGTGGCAACCGGAGATATGGCCGATGGCAAACGCCATGGTCAGCACAGTCAGACCGAAAGCCAGCGAGACCCCCAGCAGACCAATCCCGACGTGAGGGAAGGCTGCAGCCAGCACGGCACTGCCGCACCCGCCCAATACCAGCCAGAAAGTGCCCATAAACTCAGCAGCAACAGGTTTCACATTATTTCTCCCATTTGAGATAACACCGAACAAGACCCGAGAAGGGCCCATGCTTGAACAAGCGCTGCATTATGGGAGTGTGAGTCCAGATTGCGAACCCGGCAGGCAGGGCTCACTCAATGTGACATTCGTCACAATTAGTTGATTAGATAAGGGATTTATCATTAAGACAGCTGGCTGCACGTCTCATGCTCAAGGGCGTCATGCGACAACTTGTGACACCGTTTAACTCGGTTGCTCATCCCTTGAGCGATAAAAACGGAGGCGTGGTCAGTCTCCTGCAGGGGCAAAACGGCTGACAACCTGCCCCTGATGCTCAATCCACTCCATAAACATGGCGACGGGACGGGCATAGACCTGACCATCCTGCTCGGATTGATAAATGACCAGCTGCTCCTGGGTTTCGGTATACAAAGCCAGGGCAAGCACTTGATAGTAACCCCCCTTGAAGTGGCGATAGCGGCCTGGAACGGGTGCTTGCATGGGAAAACCTCGCAGAAGTGAACGCCGATGAGCGAACCACATAAAGATGACACCATGGGTGCCATTCAACTCATCGAAAAGGGGGACGAAGACGATTTTTTACACAAGCCAATCGTGCCACATGATCCGGATATTGCAACACAGTCAGGCAGCATTGTTAATTCGTTCCCCATGTTTCACTAGTTAACCTTGGCTAGCACCAAAGATCGTGCTGAATTTAACGTTCTAGCAACCCTGTTTTAGGGCTAAAAATCAGGGAACTCTTCTAAAAAGAGGATTGTTCTAGCATTCAATTCTGTGAAGAATAGGGGAAAAGAAATTTGATACTAAAAATCGCCTTTTTCGCCAACGCGTCCCTGTGGGGAAGGAATCACACTCACCATGTTCACAATCGACAAGTCGCACAAGCTCGACGATGTCTGCTATGACATCCGCGGCCCGGTGCATAAAGAGGCTCGCCGTCTCGAAGACGAAGGCCACCGCATTCTCAAGCTCAACATCGGCAACCCGGCCCCGTTCGGCTTTGATGCGCCGGAAGAGATCATCAAGGATGTGATCCTCAACATGCCGCTGAGCCAGGGCTACTGCGACTCCAAGGGGCTCTTCTCTGCCCGTAAAGCGGTGATGCAGTACTACCAGCAAAAAGGGATACGCAAGGTCGATATCGACGACATCTACATTGGCAATGGCGCCAGCGAGCTGATCGTGATGGCGATGCAGGCGTTGCTCAACAATGGCGACGAGATGCTGGTGCCCTCCCCCGACTACCCGCTCTGGACCGCCGCCGTCACTCTCTCCGGTGGCCATGCGGTGCACTATCGCTGCGACGAAGGGGCTGACTGGTACCCGGATCTCGACGATATCCGCGCCCGCATCACCCCGCGCACCCGCGGCCTGGTGCTGATCAACCCCAACAACCCGACCGGTGCCGTCTACGGCAGCGAGTTCCTGCTGGAAGTGATCGAGATCGCCCGCCAGCACAACCTCATCATTTTCGCCGACGAGATCTACGACAAGATCCTCTACGACGATATCTCCCACACCAGCGTCTGCACCCTGTGTGACGATGTGATGGTGGTGACCTTCAACGGCCTCTCCAAGGCCTACCGCGCCTGCGGCTTTCGTCAGGGCTGGATGGTCATCACCGGCCCCAAAGGCCGTGCCCGCGGTTACATTGAAGGGCTGGAGATGCTGGCCTCCATGCGGCTGTGTGCCAACGTGCCGATGCAGCACGCCATCCAGACTGCGCTTGGCGGCTACCAGAGCATCAACGAGCTGATCCTGCCGGGCGGCCGCCTGCGCAAGCAGCGGGACAAGGCGTGGGAGCTCTTGAACGAGATCCCCGGAGTCTCCTGCGTCAAACCCAAGGGAGCGCTCTACATGTTCCCGCGTCTCGACCCCAAGGTGTATGACATACGCGACGATCAGAAGATGGTGTTCGACCTGCTGCAGCAAGAGAAGCTGCTGCTGGTGCAGGGCACTGGCTTCAACTGGCCGGCACCGGATCACTTCCGGCTGGTGTTCCTGCCCCGCGAAGAGGAGCTGGAGGATGCCATCGGCCGCCTCGCCCGCTTCCTTAAGGGCTACAAGCAGTAAGCAAGGCTCAATTTCTGGCCCTGAAACAGGGCCAGAAATTCTCCGCGTTCTTCTTGCAATCCCCACGAGACAGCACATCGGAGAGATTCTCTCTTAATGACTACAAGTGTGTCTGTTTTCCAAACCCTACTCCTACTCGTGATGCTCTGTCGTCAACCCTTTCCGCATTAGACGAAAGTGCCATTTCTCAATAGTCACTGAACTTGCAGGCAATCTAGATTTGACCTAGCACCGACGTACACAGAATCGTTCTCGTTTGTGTGGCAATGGCTTTGTCTCTGTTTTAAACGCCATTTTTTGGCCATTGGTGCCATAAGGGGCTGGGCTGCCCTGTCAAATATCGGTATGGTAGAGGCACGTTACTCCCCCTCACGTGAGCACACCATGAGCCTGAGATTCAAGAAACCCGCTTTTATCGCACTGGGGCTCATCGCCCTCATTTCCGCCGCCTGGCTCGACTACTACCTGCCGGAGCACACCATCGCTACCATCACCGGGGTCGAGGTGAAGCGCACCGACAAGGATGGCCCCATCAGCCAGAAAAACCCGGCTGACGGCCCCACCACCGACGTCTATTACATCTACACCGAGCGCCCCAGCGAGAAGATCCGGGTGTTTCGCAATGAAGATACCGAGTGGGGCTGGCCCTTCTACTTCAAGTTCAACGCCGCCGACGTCCAGGCCAAGGCCAAGTCGATGGAGTTCGAGAAACGCCTGGCCATCATCACCTCCTACGGCTGGCGCGTGAACATGTTCTCCATGTTCCCCAACGTCACCAAGATCGAGAGCACAGAGCCTGACGCCTCCACCTGGAGCTTCTTCCGCTGGTTCTGGTTCGGCCTCTGGGCCCTAGTGATGGGCAAGGCAGCCATCGCAACCTGGCGCTACTTCGATCGTCTTGAGGACGAGCTATGAGTGAGCCGAGCAAGACCCGCACCAGCTTTTACCGGCGGATCTACGTGGCTTGGCTGATCAGCCAGGGCACAGATACGGTGCCTGCCATCATGGAGGCGACCGGCATGCCGCGCCGCACCGCGCAAGATACCCTGACGGCGCTGGCCGAACTCGATATCAGCTGCGCCTTCGAGCAGACCGAGGGGGCTCGCCACCTGCAGGGGCACTACCGCATCAGCGACTGGGGGCCCATCAATCCGGCGTGGATCAAGGCCCAGCTGCCGCTTATCAAGGAGACGCTGAGCTATCCCTGATCCGAGAACCGCTCTGCAATCACACTCTGCTTTAAATTAAAGAGGGGCCAGCCGGCAAGGCTGGCCCCTCTTTTTTCAGGCCGATGGCATGACAGGCGCCCTACTCGGGCATGGCCGAATCCTCAAGCTCCCCGTCAGACTCGCCGCGGGTGCAGTCGATGATGGAGCGCTTGGGGTTGTTGGGATCGCGCAAAAGCAGAGGGGCTGAGCCCTCGTCATGCTTCTGCTCGTCGCCAAACTCGCTGCCGTAGGCGTTGTGGGTCAACCGGCGGGCATTGGCGATGGGAGTATCGACAAAGAGAGCATGCACTTCGAAGCTGGAAGCGGGCACGATAAAGCCGACCACCGGCAAGCCGTGCAGCTCCTCGTGCACCTTGTACCAGGCAAAGCCATCACTCACCTTGTAGGGGGTGTAGTTGGCCAGTTGTAGATTGGCGGGCCTGCCCGTCTCATCCACATAGAGATCGGTAAATTCACAGGTCGCCAGCCCCTGCCACATCCGCTCGAATGGCGTCGCACAGCCTGTCAGTTGCAACCCGGCCAGCAGCACCAAGCCTCTCTTCCACATTCCCCGCCCCTTCTTGCAAAAATGAACCGGCGCTCAGTCAAACGCCCGCAGCCGCGTCACCAGCAGATCAATAAAGCCTGCCCGATCCAGCCCCAACAATACCAGCGCATTGGCTGGCTTGCCGGTCAGACCATAACGATCCACCACCGTCATCCCCACGGTATGCTCCCCTCTGGTCTCGATATCGACCCGGCACTCAACCCCGTGGAACAGCTCGGGAGCCAGCAACCAGGCAATGGTACAGGGGTCGTGGAGCGGTGCACCAGCAAATCCCCACTTGGGATCCCGATGGTAGATCATGAAAAAGTCGAGCAGCCCGGCCACGCACTGGGCCACCGGATTGGTGATGGCGCGCACTCGCTCGATATCCTCATCCATCACCTGCGCCTCATGGGTCACATCGAGGCCACACATGATGATGGGGATGCCCGACTTGAACACCATATCGGCCGCTTCCGGATCGACATAAATATTGAATTCCGCCGCCGGCGTCCAGTTGCCAGCCCCTGCGGCGCCCCCCATCAATACGATGCGGGCAATCTTGGGTTTGAGCTCGGGGTGTGCTGCCAGCAGCAGGGCGATATTGGTCAGCGGGCCGGTCGGCACCAGAGTCACGGGCTCCGGGCTCTCGCGCAGACATTTGGCCATCAGCTCGATCCCCGTCATCCTCTGCGGTGCAAAGGCGGGATCCGGCAACTTGGGGCCATCGAGGCCCGATTCGCCATGGACGTTGTCGGCGATAATCAACTCGCGGGCCAGCGGTTTCGGTGCCCCCGCCGCCACCGGAATATCGTCACGTCCCAGCAGGGTGAGAATGCGCAGGGTATTGTTGAGGGTCTTGTCCGGCGTCTGGTTGCCCGCGCTGGTGGTGACCGCCAGCACGTCAAGTTCAGGGCTGGCCAGCGCCAGAATGAGGGCGATGGCGTCGTCGTGGCCGGGATCACAATCGAGAATAACGGGCAGTGCCATGGGATGAGTCCTTACAACATAACAGGGAGCCATACCTTAACAAGCAAGCCTCGGATGAACTCGGGAGGGGGTCACAAAACGGGGCCTTGTTGCTGACCTGGGCGGTTTGCACGGCACACCGCCCCGCTCAACGCGGCTCACTATCAAAAGTTTGTATGGCGTCATCCCATTCATTTTCCGAGGCTGCGCACCGCCCATTCGCCCGGCCGCGCCGGTTCGGGTATGATCGCACCCCGTTTCCAGCCTGTGCCACCTATGTCCGTTATCGTCGACACCTTTATCGCCCCGCCCTGCAAGGCCGCCATCGAGATCCTGTTCGAAGATGAGCACCTGCTGCTCATCAACAAGCCGAGCGGCCTGCTGAGTCTGTCGGGCAAGAACCCGCAGAACCTCGACTCGGTTCACTATCGACTGGTGCAGGATTTCCCCGGCTGCACCCTGGTGCATCGCCTAGATTTTGGCACCTCAGGCATCATGGTGGTCGCCAGAAACAAGGCCATCAATGCCCTGCTCTGCCAGCAGTTCAGTCAGCGGGCGGTGAGCAAAGCCTACAGCGCCCTGCTCTGCGGTCATCTGGCCAGTGATGAAGGAGTTATCGACGCCCCCATCGCCAAGGATCCGTCTATTTTCCCGCTGATGAAGATCTGCGCCGTCAGTGGCAAACCCGCCCGCTCCCGCTATCAGGTGATTGAGCGGCTGGAGCAGCAGCTGCAGGGGCAGACCGTGCCTCTGACCCGGGTACGACTGGTGCCGGAGACCGGCCGCACCCATCAGCTGCGCATCCACAGTCAGCTGCTGGGCCACCCCATCCTCGGCTGCGATCTCTATGGCGGCCTGCTGCAACCCGGCTGCGAACAGGCGCCGCGGCTGATGCTGCATGCCAGCGAGCTGGATTTTGTTCATCCGGTCAGCGGCGAACCGATGCAGATCCGCTGTGAGGCGCCCTTTGCGCTGGCGCTGGCGACCATGACGGGGCAACCGGGGTAACCTGGAGCAGGGAAACAAGGGGCAGGCAAGCAGAAGAGGGGCAAAGCGGTAAACGGCGAATAAAGATAGGGGCCGCGCTTTCGCAACGGCCCCCACCCCCCACTCTTTGCGGTGCTATCAGATCAGCTTGCGGGCAGCGCCCAGTACGATCTTGATGGCATCAGATTCGGTCTTCGCCATGGTCTCGGCGTTCGGGATCTCTTGCTGGGTACGGTTGACGATAACGCCAGCCACCATACCGGCACGCAGGCCCTGGCTGGAGCACATGGTCAGCAAGGTTGCAGACTCCATCTCATAGTTCAGCACGCCCATGGCTTGCCACTC
Organism: Aeromonas sp. s8; assembly: GCF_040907785.1. Taxonomy (NCBI): domain Bacteria; kingdom Pseudomonadati; phylum Pseudomonadota; class Gammaproteobacteria; order Aeromonadales; family Aeromonadaceae; genus Aeromonas; species Aeromonas sp. s8. The sequence continues at coordinate 58,066 of NZ_JBFOCL010000012.1, read as the reverse complement.
TTTCATGGAACCCTGGAAACGGCTCACTACGCGGCCGGATACGGTGTCGTAACGCTCCTGACCCGGGTAGAAGGTGTCAGAGGAGGCAGTCACACCGATGTGCAGCTTGGAGCCCATCTCTTTGGCGGTGTTCACCAGCGCGGTGGTGCAGTCGAAGTCGGCAACAGCCGGGAACTCCATCGGTGCAAAGTGCAGGCTGGCACCGTCGAGGCGCACGGAACCGGTGGTCACGATCACGTCACCCACGTTCAGGTGCGGCTGGATGGCGCCAGTGGTACCGATACGCAGGAAGGTGCGGATACCCAGCTGGGCCAGCTCTTCTACCGCGATGGAGGTGGACGGGCCACCGATACCGGTAGAGCAGATGATCACGGCCTTGCCGTCCATCTCGCCGCGCCAGGTAGTGAATTCACGATGGCTGGCCAGGTGCACCGGGTTATCCAACAGCTCTGCGATACGCTTCACGCGCTCGGGGTCACCGGGGACGATCGCCAGGGTGGCGCCTTGCAGATCCGCTTTCTTCAAACCCAAGTGAAATACATCAGACATATTGGACTCCTGGTTGCCCCCTGCCAGCATGGTCAGGGCACAAGTTAAGATGATTCTTTATGATACTTTCAAGCCTTTACCCCCCTCTTCGGGGAGGCGCCAACTATGGTCGAAAGCGCTTTCCAATTCCTTGAAGCGCCTCACACTTCCACGCATTGACAGTGACAAACATTGCGCAAAACGTTTGCTAACTCAATGAAATAATTGACAAACGTTTTTCTGCCAATCGAGTCAGATGCGAGAAAGTCAAGCCTGGTTCAGCGCTTAATTAACGACTCGTGATCGACCCCGTAAAGTTGTAAACAAGATGCTTTTGTATCCCTTTCTAGATGGTAGCCTAGATCTTAACTACCACTTAATGGCTAACTATAGGAAGTCCATCATGGCTACATTCAAGTTCTATATTCCCGCTATCAACCTGATGGGTGCCGGCTGTCTGCAAGAGGCCGCCGCCGATATCAAGGGCTACGGCTATCGCAAGGCGCTGATCGTCACCGACAAAATCCTCAACCAGATCGGCGTAGTCGCCAAGCTCACCACCCTGCTGGCTGAACATGGTATTGAAAGCGCTGTTTTCGATGAGACCAAACCCAACCCCACTACCAGCAACGTCGAAGCGGGTCTGGCCATGATCAAGGCCAACGACTGCGATTGTGTCATCTCGCTGGGTGGCGGCTCGCCCCACGACTGCGCCAAGGGCATCGCGCTGGTGGCCGCCAACGGTGGCAGCATCAAGGATTACGAAGGGGTGGATCGCTCCACCAAGCCGCAGTTGCCGCTTATCGCCATCAACACCACCGCCGGTACCGCCTCCGAGATGACCCGCTTCTGCATCATCACCGACGAAGCGCGCCACGTGAAAATGGCCATCATCGACAAGCACGTTACCCCGCTGATGTCGGTCAACGACCCCGAGCTGATGCTGGCCAAGCCAGCCGGTCTCACCGCCGCCACCGGTATGGATGCCCTGACCCACGCCATTGAGGCCTATGTCTCCACCATCGCCACCCCGGTGACCGATGCCAGCGCCGTGATGGCCATCGAGCTGATTGCCAAGCACCTGCGCACCGCAGTTCACCATGGCGATGACCTGCATGCCCGCGAGCAGATGGCCTATGCCCAGTTCCTGGCCGGCATGGCCTTCAACAACGCAAGCCTCGGCTACGTGCACGCCATGGCCCACCAGCTGGGCGGCTTCTATGACCTGCCCCACGGCGTCTGCAACGCCGTGCTGCTGCCCCACGTTCAGGCGTTCAACGCCCAGGTGAGCGCCGCTCGCCTGAAGGATGTGGCCCGCTACATGGGGGTGGACGTGAGTGCCATGAACGACGAGCAGGGCGCCGCCGCTGCCATTGCCGCCATCAAGCAACTGGCGCTGGATGTGAAGATCCCGGCCGGTCTGGAGCAGCTCGGCGTCAAGGCCGATGACTTCGATACCCTGGCCAGCAACGCCCTGAAAGATGCCTGCGGCTTCACCAACCCGAAACAGGCGAGCCACGAAGAGATCGTCGCCATCTTCCGCGCGGCGATGTGACCCTGTTAACACCTTGAATAGCGAGGGGCCGATCAGGCCCCTCTTTGCATTATTTCGTCAACACGACATCGTTGATGGAGCTCGCCAACCGGGTCAGTACAGTACGAATATTGCTTTTGGTTGCTTTGAAGGCCAGGGAGCGATCACTGGCACACTGGGCCACGAAACGGGTATCCCCTTCGAACGCCACCGTGTAGATCTGGATCCCCTTGCGTTTCATCTCCCGGCATAACAGCAACTGCTTGCGATCCCGCAATGCCGCTTCGGTCATGTGTTCCCCATCGGAAAACAGCACCATGATCTTGCGGTTATCCTGTAACCCATATGGGCGCGGCAAAGCTGCCGCCCCCTGCCGCCAGCGTCCCTGCCACTCTGGTGAAAGCAGCCGCCAACCCCACATCACCCCCTCTGCCGTGTTGGTATTGAATGCGGCATAGAGGGTATCAAGCGCCTGACGATAGTCGGCACGGGTCGCAAGATGAGGCTGGATCGGACTGACCCCGCAATCTGCATCATCGAAAATACCGAGCTTGTCACGGCGGTTTTCCAGATAGCGATCCAGCGGATTTTCTTTGGGCGCAAAGGCCAGCAAGGGCGTCCCATCGCCATAATGGGCAATGGGGGGAGGCTTGGTACTGTAAAAAAGATGGGGCCGCAGTTCATCCCGCGGAGCCTGCTCCAGTTTGCGGATCCAGCCGGGCGTGACCTCTGCCACCCGATCGATACCATCAACATGTTCCGGCAATCTGGCACAGAATGCCTTGCGTTGACGCCCTGGCACCTCCCGCGACAACAGATTGAGCCAACCACGCTCCTCTGCCAGCGTCCGCAACCCGAAGGGAATTTCGATGCTTTCGGGATGAAACAGCTCGGGATGATCGCCGATATTGACCAGCCCGGTGGCGGGAATGATGCTGACTACCCGATCCTGATTGCGCCGCTCTCGACCAAACAGCACCTCGCCAAACTCGACAAGGCCCTGCTTGATCGCCTTCATGGGTGCACCTGACATGGAATCGGAAATATCCAGCACCAGCGCGACTTCAATCCGGCTTCGTGCACTGCTGGCACGCGCAGCCGCCGCAATCGGCATCCCATCCTCCCCTTCATCTATCGCCGAGAGATCCATCAGAGCGGGAACTTTTCCCTGCAAGATCACCTGCGCCCCCTGCTCTCCCTGGTTCAGGCGGGGAGTAGCCACCTGCAGGTTACGCCCGCTCAGATTGGCCTGCATCAGCGCCTGGGCATCTTGCAAGGCTGTGTCGCTATCTGCCGCAGAGTAGATGACTGCATCGGCAGCGGCGCTGAGCAGACTCTGGCCGTTGTAACCGCGCACCAGCTCGATGGCGCCCCCGGTCAGCGCCAATACTCCGACCAGCATCAATGCGAATGCCGGAGATAAGCCGCCACGCTGTTCAGACAATAGTGGCATCAGTGAACCTCCTGAATAAAGTGGGTGGTCAACGCACGATCGCCCCACAGGCGGCGAAACATGCCCCCCCCTTCCAAATCCGGACGATAGCAAAGGGTCACCCGCATCAAGGTGCCAACCCGCAGCGGCGGCCAATTGCCCTGCCCGGCACAGCCACTTCCCTGCAACAGCGGCAACAGTTCACCACTGGCGCTGTTGTACTGCTCTATGGTCAACGCCGCTTGCCCACCATGCAGAGCCGCCAGTTGCTGCTGCACAAATCCTTGATAAAACGCCAGCTGGGAAACTGCCGCCGCATCCTGCGTGCCCCCTTGCTGGGTCACGATCTGAGTCACGTTATAGGCCACATTGTGCAACCGCTGTTCAAGGCGCAGCAGTTGCAATGCCTCGTTGCCAAAACTGAGCAGGGCCAACAGCGCGGGGATAAACAGCATCGCCTCGATGCTGATGCTCCCTCTGTTTTGTGCGGGTCGAGAGATGGTTCTGCTCATCCTGCACCACCTGCCGGCAACCGGTCAGTCAGCAACAACAAGGTGCTCTGATAACCCAGCTGGCGATCGGCCACCAGCCAGCTCGGGGTCAACAGCAAACGGGGGCGAAGTCTGGCAGTCACCTCCAGCACGGGATCGGCAGGCGCACGGGTGTCACTGCCCGGATCCAGCCCCCCCTCTTGTTGTCCCAACATGGCTGCAAGTGACACATGATGCCTGACAGTCACCTCCACCCCGGCCAATTCACCGTGCCCTTGCTTGAGTAACCGCTCCCGAATAGCGCCAGCCAAGGGAATACGCCCGGCGGCCGACTCAGCCTGCAGCTCCCGCAATGCAGCGCGCAGGCCATACTCCAGGGTGCTGTATTGCAGCTGTATCCGCAGCACATCCACCACCAGCAACAACAACGCCAGCAGCAGTGGCAAGATGATCACCAGTTCGATGCTGGCCACGCCACGCTGATGATTCACACAGACTGCCCTCTGAGTTGCGCCTTGAGCAGCCGGATATCGTGTTCCAGCTGGCTGGCACTGAGAAAGCGTGACAGGATGAGGCGAGCCTGAGGTTCATTGCCCTCGGCCAGCAGCAGCAGGGCGTAGTTCATCTCCACCTGGGGTGGCAGGCTCTGATAATGCAGCAGCGGCTCGAAGGCCTGACGAGCTGCGACCCGGTTACCCTCCATCAGCCAGCCCAATGCCAGATTGCCCCGATAGTCAGGCTCATCCGGAGCAGCGGCTACCGCCGCCTCAAACAGCGCACGCCCTTTGGCAAACGCCCCCTGCCGCAGACTGGCTACCCCCAGCCCATTGCTGAGCCGGGCCCGTGCCAGCGGTGTCAGCTTCGGCAAGGCGAGTCCTTGACGATAAGCGGTTGCGGCCTCCTCCGTACGACCATCATCGAGCAGGAACTTGCCCAGATAATTGGCCGCCTCCGGTGCCTGCTTGCCAGCGCGGTCGAGCAGCTGTTGCAGGCCATCGCGTGCGGCCTGCTTTTTATCTTGCTGATAACGGGTTCGCGCCAGCATCAGCTGCGCCTCTTCCAGCGAGGCATCACTGCTCAAGAGCGCCAGATAGAGGCGTTCCGCCTTCTCGTACTGGGCAGAATCAAAAGCAGCCTTGGCCACCGCCATGCCATTGCTTTGACTCTGCGCCGATGCATCACCATGGCTGCTGCATCCCGCCAGCAGAAGCAGCGAGATAAAAATGAGGTAATAGCTTGATTTCATATCCGATTCCATCACCTGCTCAACGCAGGCTGTTGATCAACAAATTGAGGGTGGGGGCAATGATCAGCACCAGCATGGGCAACATGATGAGCGCCATCTGGATGAGAGTGATCTTGCCCGGCAGGGAGCCTGCCTGCTCCTCCAGTGCCAGTCGTCGCATCTGGCGCGCCTCCTGACTGATGGTGCGCATGGTCTCGGCCAATGGCGACCCGTACTGCTGAGCCATCTGCAAGGTGTTGGCGAGACGATCCAGCTCGGGCAAACCGGTCCGCCAGGCAAGCCGTGCCAGACAGCTGGCCTGATCGCCGCGCATCTGGATCTCGGCATGGGTACGCAAGAATTGCCGGGCAAGCCCCGGCTCCAACGCCTCCAGATAGTGACCCACTCGCAGCAACGCCCGATCCAGCGCAAGCCCTGCCTCGACACTGATCACCAGCAGGTCGATGGCATCAGGCGCCACCTTCTGCTGAGCCGCCTTGACCTTGCGGGCCCGCCACTGCAGCCAGCGCTCCGGCAAACCGGCCCCTACCACATAGGCCATCAGTACCCACATCAGGGTGAATCCATCGGCCGGGGCACCCAGCAGGCGCCATGTCAGCACCATGATGGCCAACCCCAGCCCCCCCAGCAGCTTGGCACCCCGTAGCCGGTCAAAACCCTGGCTGGCAAAGATCCCGGCTTGCGCCAGTAACTGCTGCAAGCGTGCCTGCTCGCGGCCGCCCACCGGATAACCGCGGCCGCACCACGCCAGCCACTCACGCCCCGGCACCTTTGCCGCAGCAAGAGTGGCATAACGGCGACACTGTTGTTGCCACTGTTGCTGTTGCCGGTAACCGTACCAGCCCGTCACAGCGGCAAGCGCAAGCGACAGCAGTGCCAATGCGAATAGTTGGGTAACAGCCATGACCTACCCCTGCAGACGCGTGAGCCGGCGGATAAGCCAAAGCCCCACCGCCACGCTGATTGAGACATACCCCATCACCCACTGGCCGCTGGCCGTGGTCATCAGATAGGTAAAGTGCTCCCGTCCGGTACTGAACAGCACCAGCAGGATGATGACAGGCAGAGCGGCCAATACCTTGGCAGAGTTGCGACTCTCGGCGGTGATGGTCTGGATGCTGGCCGCCAGGGTCTGACGGGCACGCAGGGTTTCGACCAGTTGTGCCAGCACATCGGAGAGGCGACCACCGGTCTCTTGCTGCAGGCTGAGCACTATGGTCAGAAACTGGAACTCGGCCACCGTGACCCTGCTTGCCGCCTGTCGCATCACTTGCGCCACCGGTTGCCCCACCTGCAACTCGTCGTGCATCTGGGCAAACAGCCGTGACATCAAGCCGCGCTGCTGCCGTGCCACTTGCAGGAAAATATCGGCCAGCGGCGCCCCCACCCGCAGCGCCCGGATCATCCCGTCAATCACCTCGGGCAGGCCGGTGCGAAACTGCTCCAGCGCTCGCTGTTGCAGCTGTTGATAGAGCAGCAGACCAAGCAGCAGTGCCCCGCCAACCGCCAGCAACAACGCCAGCCAAAGCGGCATGCCATTGGCGACCAGCAAGATGCAGGCAAGTGCGGCGCCTGCCGGCCCCTGCCAGCACCAGCGAGTCAGTTGTTCCTGACCCACCATGGTCACCATCTGCTGATACCACTGGGGCAAGGGACGCGCCGCCTCCTGGGACTCCGGTTGCCCGCCATAACGCTGGCTCTGTTGCAGCCAGGCTTCACGCCGACTCTGCCACTGCCAGAGCAGCAGACAAGCCGCCCCCCAGCCAAGGCAGACCGATAACAGCATACTCATGCGCCCTCCTCCCCATCTTCATCCATGCACGCCTGCAACTCGGCTAGCAGGCCCGCCTGACGAGCCTTTTCTTGTACCCCGGCCGAGAGCGGATGGGCCATGAAGCGCCCCTGCAACTTGCCATGCAGCTCGGACTCCAGCACGAAACGAAACACCGGTTGCATCCTGATCTGGCCTCCCTCCAGCGCCGTGATTTCACTGATGGCAGTGATGCGGCGCTGACCATCGCGCATCCGCTCCAGTTGCACCACCAGATCCACCGCGCTGGCGATCTGGGCCTGAATGATCTGCTCAGAGAGGCGCTCAGCCCCCATCTGCAACATGTTGGTCAGGCGCAGCAGCGCATCTTCCGGGGTGTTGGCGTGCAGGGTGCAGAGTGAACCGTCATGGCCGGTATTCATCGCCTGCAGCATGTCGAACGCCTCGGCGCCGCGCACTTCCCCCAAGATGATCCGGTCCGGCCGCATCCGCAGCGCATTGCGCACCAGCGCCCGCACACTCACCTCCCCCTTGCCTTCGGCACTCTCGTTGCGCGTTTCCAGCGGTACCCAATGCGGCTGCTCAAGAGAGAGCTCGGCAGCATCTTCAATGGTGATGATCCGCTCGTCGTCATTGATGTGCTTGCTCAGGGCGTTGAGCAGGGTGGTCTTGCCCGACCCCGTCCCCCCCGAGATCAACACGTTGAAACGACTGCGAGCAGCCAGACCGAGAAAGCGGGCCATGGCATCCGACAAGGCCCCTTTCTCCACCAGATGAGCCAACGTCAGGCGGCTACTCGGGAATTTGCGAATGGAGATGGAGGTGCCGCACAGGGCGATAGGCGGTGCAATGACGTTGACCCGGCTGCCATCGGCCAGACGAGCATCCACCATGGGGGTAGACTCATCCACCCGCCGTCCCACCGCATTGACGATCCGCTGCGCCACATTGAACACATGCTGACGGTCGCGAAAGCGCACCCCTGATAACACCAGCTTGCCGTGCCGCTCCACATAGACCTTGTCCGGACCATTGACCAGAATGTCCGACACCTCGGGATCATCGAGCAGGGGTTGCAGCGGCCCGACCCCCACCATCTCATCCACCAGTTGCCGCCCCAGCAGGAGCAACTCCTGACGGTTGTAAGGGAGCATGCGGCGGCTCGAGAGCTGATCGAGGGCATTCGCAACCCGCTCCAGCAATGCATCACGGGGCAAGGTGGCGGCCACCGAGGGCTCCACCAGCTCGTAAAACGCCTCGCGCGCAGCCTCAGACATGGTCAGCAGCGCCCCTTGTACCGGCGGCTGCCGATTGCTGGCTTGTCCGAACATCAGCGCAATCCTCCCCGGCGGCGTCCCGCAGGTTGAGTGCCAACCAGCTCGGCTGCCAGCCACTTGATTGCTCGGGCCAGTTTGCTTTTTTGCTTGATAAGCGCCATACCGGCCCGCTCGGCTCGCACAAAGGCGCCGTGGTCATAAGGCAACACGGCGGCATGAGGTTGACCACAGACTCGCTCCAGCTCCGTGGCGGGCACTCGCCCCTCCTTGCCGCGGCAATGGTTGCCTACCAGCAGGTGACGTTGAGCCTGCCCCCCTTTGGGCAAGTTCCCCAACAGTCGCAATGCCCCCAGACTGAAATCGTGCAACCAGATCACCACATCTGCCTCTTGCAGCAAGGCGCGTAACCCATGGCTGCGCAGGTCCGGCACATCGATAATGAGGGTGCTGTAGTGCTCAGCCATCACATTGACCGCGGCCACCAACTGCTCGGCGCCGAGCACCAGCTCAGCGCCCTCGTCATAGAAAAGGAACAACCGTGACCCGAGTTGATGAGCGGTGTGGGCCAGCAGGGTGCCATCTAACCGATCAGTCGCCTGCCACCACTGCTCGCCGGGCGGGGCATAGTCGCTGCCCAGCAAAATAGGGTGACGGCTGTGATAAAGATTGAGATCCAGCAGGGCCACCTGACGGTGATGCTGCTCTGCCAGCTCCAGTGCCAGATTGGCGCAAACGGTACTGGTGCCCACGCCACCCGCGGCCCCCACGACACAGATCACTCTCCCTTTACGCAAGGAGGTCACCAGAGGCACCCCCAGCAGACGCAGCAGACCTGCACGAAGCGCATCAGGATCCAGTGGCGCCGGGTAGTAATCATCCACCCCCACCGAGATCAACCAGCGAAACAGGGCGACATCTCCCCGCTCCCCCAGCAGCACCAGCCGCATCTGGGGTGGACAACATTCGGCAAGCGCCGCCAGATCGGCCGCCAGCGTCTGCTGATTTTCCACTTCCACCAGCAGGATATCGGGCGCCCCGTGAGCCAGACAGTGCGCTCTGGCCTCTGCCAGAGAACCCGTCAGTTGCAGGTGCTCCACATCGCTCAATCCGGCCATCACCCGCTCGACCCCGGCACTCAAGGCAGGCTGGCGCGTCACGGCCACCAGCCGTTTGGCTTGTTCACTCATGACTTACTCCCCGGTCGTCTGCTGTTTCTTGGCCGACTTGGCCTTGCCCTGATAGAGGCGCTGTACCGCGCCGGCATCGAGGGCGCTACCACTGCCGTCATAACGAGCACCTCGGGCCCAGTGCTCGCCATGGCTTTGGGCACGATATTGATTGCGCAGCACCAGACAGGCGCTGGCAGGGGCTGACGCCCCGCCTCTGGCATAACGGCAGCTACCCGGCTGCAAGGTGGCATGGAGTTGCACCTGATAGTCACCTTGCCCAGTCGGGGTGAAGATGAGCCGGGTATCGAGCGCCAGCCACTGAGCCAGCTGCTGGCGCAGCGCCTCCGGCGTTGGCGCATGGCTTGCTGGCTGCGGCCCGCTGATCTGCAGCGTGACTTTGCCCGCCTCCAGCCGATTGGCCAAAGGGGCCAATTGCCATTGCAACTGCTGTTGCAACTGCGACGGGGCAACCCGGAATTGCAACTGATCCTTGAGAGGGGCAGCCGGTGGTGGAGTGGTACAAGCCAGTAGCGGCAACGTCATGGCCAGCAACAGCGTCTCTTTCAACATGGTCATCCTCCTCAGTAGCTGTAGCCATAGTTGCCAAACAGGCGGGTTGTCTGCCCCGCCGGCAATTGGGTTGACCCCATGTCGGTGAAGAACAGTCGCTCGAAGCGACTCGGAGCCCGGTAGTGATCCAGCGGCGTCGACAGAGAAAGGGGATCGCTGGTGGGCTGTACCAGACGGGCGGTAGCGATGATCACCAGCTCGCTCTCCTGATTTTTGAAGCTGTTGCTGCCAAAGAAGGGGGCCAGCCCGGGGATCTCTCCCAGGAAGGGCAACGCTTCGTTATTCTGGTTGCGATGGCTGCGCACCAAACCTGCCAGCGCAAAGCTCTGGCCGTCAGCCAGCTCGATGGTGGTGGTGGTACGACGCGTCTCGATACCCGGTACCACGACCCCGGCAATGGTGACGCTGTTCTCCCGGCTCAGGGTCGATACTTCCGGGGAGACCGTCAGGCTGATGCGATTGTTGTCCAGCAGGGTCGGCGTCAGCTCCAGCGAGATACCGAACTTCTTGAACTCAATCTCGGGCCCGTTATCCCCGTTGCCAACCGGAAAGGGGAACTCACCGCCGGACATAAAGGTCGCAGCCTCTCCCGATTTGGCCGTCAGGTTGGGCTCGGCCAGTACATTGACCAGGCTGTTTTCCACCAGCGCATCGATGATGGCGTTGATGTAGACCACATCTTTCTTGCCGGTCCAGCTGCCTCGCTCCAGCGGCTTAGGGAAACGGTTACCCGGCGAGACACCCAACTGCAGATACTCCCCCATCGCGCTCCAGCGCAGTCCCAGCTGTTCACTGGTAGTACGCTGCATCTCGACGATGCGCACCGATATGTTGATTTGATCCGATCCGGCCAGTCGCAGCTGGTTGATGACATTGGCGTACTGACCGCTGCCCCCACCGGCGACAGCGGCACCTTCATCCTGGTTACCCGCCGGAGGCGAAGGGGCCATCACCGTACTCTGGGCGACGGATTGCGGTTGCAGTCCCTTGGCAAAGCCTTCCACCATGCTGAGGATTTCGTGCGCCTGCAGCGGGCTGGTCACCTCTCCTGCCACTACGATGGCACCGCCCGACTCGCTAAAGGTGAGTCGACTCTGGGGAAAATGCTGACGGGCCAGCTGTTCAAGCGGTGCGAGATCAGCGACGACGGTTACCCGATAGTGACCCAGGGTTCGGCCATCGAGGGCGGTCACCACCAGATCGGTGTTGCCCACCTTGCGGCCATAGATCAGCAATTGCTGATCAGAGGGGCTGTGTACTCTGACCAACTCCGAATTGGCCACAAATGCATCCAGCACAGGTTCATCAAAATTGAGCAGAGTGGATTGCTCGGGAGTGAGCGTCAGGCTCTCGGCGGCTGCGGCCCAGAGCGGCAGCATGGCGAGCAATATGGCAAATGTTCGCAACATCATTTCCTTTCTGTGTTGATTAGGGTTGACGGGTTCGGTCGTTGCCGTCGCCATAACTGATCTTGACCCCATGACCTGGAATAGCTCTCGGGTTCTGGCCGCGAGTGACCTGTTCAGCCCATATCAGACTCCCCTCCGGCAGCGCCATCGCAGGGCTGCCCGCCGGTGCGCTCTGTGCCGAACGCAGTACCAGAGCCAGCTCTCCCAAGCGATGTGCCAGCAACAAGCGTGCTGCCGCCCGAGGGGGCAACTCGAAGGTCACGGCGACCTGGTCGAAGTTATCCTGTGCCGCAGGATTGCCGTTGAGCGCGGCGATATCGGTCACCTGGGCGTCGATGGCCAGCAGTTTGATATCGGTCAGAATGATCTCGGCCGACTGATTGCTGGTTACCTCTGCCCCTTGGGCATTGTGCTGACGCGCATGCTTGCTGGTGAGGATCACATCCACCCGGTTACCGGGCCGGATCAGGCCGTGGCTGGCCGCCTCCCTCCCCAACGCCAGCGTCACCGCTCGCATGCCCGGCGCCATCATGGCGGAGAGATAGTGACTCTGCTCGGGACGAACCAGATCATCGGCAGAGACTATCTGGCCCGCCTCCAGCGTGCGGGTCACCAGACTCCCCTTGAGGGCCTTGGTATCGGTAAAACCAAACAGAAAGAGACCCGGCAGGTTCCTCTCTTCGGCTTCGGGAAGGGCTTGCCAGCCCAGATCTTCGGGATGGATGAAAGAGCCAGCCTGCACCCGATGGGCGGCAACCAGCACTTGGGCCACCCGATCCGGCGCTAACGATTCTGCTGGCGGATCCCGTGGGGATGCAGCGCTCTGCGGCGCAGGTTCAGCTGGCCACAAGGTAGCCAGCATCGCCGCCAGCACCAGCAGTGCAGCGATAAGCAAAAAGAGTTTCTTCATAAGGTGTGACTACATAAATAGAGGTGTGGTCAGAGCTGCCGCCCAGAGGATGGCAAACCCATAAGGCACAGTAGTTGGATTGGGTGAAGGGCGCAGGCGGCTATGGATCAAACACACCAGGCTGAGCAGGCCACCGGAGAACGCCATCAACAGCAATAATTCGGGCCATTGCTCGCCTGCCCCATAGAGGCAGACCGCCAGCAACTTACTGTCCCCGGCGCCACACCAGCCTCGGTGATAGGCAACCAGTCCCAGCAGCAAGGTCAGTATGGCCAACACCAGTGACAGCGGATTGAACGGCAACAACCAGCCAACCCAGAGGGCCAGTACCAGCACCGCAAGATTGGGGATCCGCCGTTCGAATAGATCACTGACCAGACACCAGCAGGCCATCAATGTGGCGAGCCATTGCCCCCACGCCATCACTTGCCAGCCGCGTCCATATTCAACCCGGCAACGATGGCGGTGAACTTCTCCTTCAACGCCGTGATGAAGATCCCGTCCGAGCCAAATATGGCCAGGATCCCGGCCGCCAACCCTGCAGCCAGGATGCCGTACTCAATGGCCGTGGCACCGCTTTCATCCTTCAGGTAGTCACGAAGGTAATCCCAAACTCGCATCGTCATTTTTTGTCCCTGTTTTTTATGCCTGAAATTAAACAACGACAGGATGATATTGAGATCACAAACAAGAATCAATATCATTATCACCAAATGAAATAATTCGCAGAGTGAATTTGCCAATCTAACGAAGTTAACAGCAAAAACATCTGCAATGGGTTTCATTTACGCGCTAAAAACCGGACTTGGCAGATTAATAATCTAAACAACAATAACGGAGTCGAACGTGTTCAGGACAACGAAACCACTGCTGTTGCTCCTTTGCTGCGCCACATTGCTGGCATGCAAGGCAGAGCTGGGCAGCCCCGAGCAGGCGGGAAATAACGCAAGCAACAGCGGAGGAAGCGGTAGCAACCAGCAACCCACCACACCGGATAGCGGAAGTGGCAACACCCCGGGCACTGCGGGAGGTACTGCCAGCGGAGGAAACACCAGCAGTAGCAGCGGAGGGAGCTCAGGTAGCGGCTCGGGAGCAACTGCACCAGACCAATCGGGCCAACCAACAACGGAGACGACACAGCCCGCCCCACCCACTTCGCTGGATCTGGCCGGCGCACTGCCGCTGACTCACGAACAGGGTGGACAATTTGATATTCAGCTCTGTGCCGACAAGGTCTGCGTCACCCAGAGCGCTCAGGCTGATGGCAGTTTCGGCTTCAAACTGAAATTGAGCCAATGGCCACAAGACAAGGCGCTGCGCCTTGTCGCCAGCCACCGTCAGAACATCGCGCTATCCCTCAGCAGTGAATTGCCTACGCTGACACAACTGCTCAAACAGGATCAAAACGGGGATGGCATCATCACCGAGCAAGAGAGTCCTCGTCTGCACCTTTCCCCCATGCCGCTGGCATATCAGAGCATCATGGCGGCGCTGCAAAAGCAGGAGGGAAAACAGGATGTCTCTGGCCAGCTCTTCAGTGACCCTCATCTCAATCACCGTTTTGCCCGAGATCTCACCGCCTTGCTGCAGTTGACCCTGAACGGCGATATGCCGAACCCGGCTCAGCAGCTCGGTGAGTTGGCAACTGCACTGGTCAGCCAGCAACAGTCCAACCCGACATCCACCCTGCTTGAACACCTGACGACACTGGCCACCAGCCAAGGCACAACATTACCTGACGACGCCGAAGCCCGGCTGAACGATGCCCTCGCTGCCATGGAGAAACTGGATACCCGCACAGCGACCTACCAGCTGCTCACCACCTTCTACCCACAGCGCAAACTGACCTTGCTGGGACAATTCCCCTCTCGTCTGAGCGAAGCATCGGTATCGGTAGAGATCGGTGCCAAACCCAACCACGATGGGCTCAATGCCCACTATTTCACACCCGAACGCCCCATTCGGCCACAACGGCTTGCGGTAATGGCCCAGAGTGGTCGGATGCAAGAGTCTCTTCCCATCAAGCAGGGCAACCAGTACAGCATCACTCTCACGCTCGCTGACCTCAACAACAGCTTCGCCAGTTGCAAACCGGGCAGCAGCGAGACCAGTGATGATCTGATGGAAGATACCCTGACCCTGGTGGTACAGGATGCCAAGAGTGAGGTGGAACTGCGCTCGGTGCTCGGCTCTTTCTGCGAGCTGGTCAAGCGCGATGAAAATCGCGATGGCATGCTCGGTGCCAACGAATATCCGCGCCTCAATGTGGGCTATACCACCACGGCGCAGTGGGCTCTGCTGCTCAAAACCACTCTCAGTGCCGGCATGGGCTCTTTCCTGGACTGGCAAGCCTGGACCCTGGCGGAGCTGGATCAAAAACTCAAGGCACTACCAAGGCATCAGGTTGAGCTACTGGCAGCCATGGTTGCCCTGCAGGCCGAGGGGGAGCTCTGGCAGCAACCTGTCAACCTGATCGAGGGCACTGATTTTCGCCAGCAACTGCTGAGCTGGCTGGAGATCAACATGGCCAATGAATATTCAACCGTGTCCCGCAACAATCAGATACCGGACCTGTTCAAACTGGAAACCACCATCGCCGAAAATAGCGGGCTGGGGCCCCTGTTGAATGCCAATCCAGACAAGAACATCTCCCACATCATCAAGGCGGCGGCAGGTCTGATCCGCAACTCGGAAAGCGATGCTCTTCTCTATCCCGGAACCAGCACAGCGGGTAGCTGGCTCACCCCCTACCCCAACAGCCCCATATCCCCTGTCTGTCAGCGCGAGGTGTTGTCAGATCAAGTGATCGGCCTGGCTATTCTGGGCCAGGGCCGTGATCAGGATGGTAGCCACTGGGTCACCATCGGCTGGCAACCCCAGGAGGGAGTGAGTCAGTATCGAATTGGCTGGGGGAAAACCCCGTTTGAACATATTGAAAACGCCGAACAGCAAGACATCAGCCAGCTGACTCGCATCACCCTCAAGGGTCTCCCTCACTATCAGGACTACCAGATAAGAGTGATGAGCGAGGGTGGCACCATCAGTGCCCCACTGACCTACCGAGCCGGGCAGTTGCATGTGGCCGATACCCGTATCACCCACAGCATGGGGCTGGATGATGGCAAGCGTGGCCGGGACTTGGATAGCCGCTGCGATCCCTTGAGTGGACAAGCGGTCAACAGCAATCTGGATGGAGAGCTTGGCGCTCGCTACATCAAGCTGGACAACCGGGGAGAGCCGCTACCACGCCAGGATCTCTCCTACAAACAGATGCCGTTTGCCTGCGTGGTCGATGCCCTGAGCGGGCTGGTATGGGAGACCAAGGTACAACACAAGGATGGCGAATCTTCCCTGCACGATGACAAGAGCCTGTTTGCCTATGACGATATCCAGAGCAACAACGCCTTCAACGGCAGCTGCTATGACCCGCAAAGTGGCGCCCTGGCCAGTGACCGTAGCCGCTGCAATCTGAAACGCCAAATAAGCCAGGTCAACCAGAGCAAGCTGTGCGGCCTCTCCAACTGGCGTGCCCCCAGTCAGCAGGAGTTCTATGGCATCATGACCCTGACCGGCGAGAATCCCGTTGCCCTCGATACCCGCTACTTCCCGCTCTATTCAGGTCTGCAATACACCGATGGCAAATGGCAAGAGCTGGAGAGGATCTTCTACGGCTTCTGGACCTCGGATGTCATGCCAATCAGCCGTCCCATCGGCACCTGGGCGAAAGATGATGGCGGTCCGGATGCATATAAGGTTCGGCCGGATACCCAGCTGCGAGGCAGCGTTGCCAGCCAGTATCAACCCCACCACGTCATGCTGGTGAGCGATGGCTTCAAGGTCACAGGAGAATAAAATGTACCACTCTCTCTTCCCTCTATTACTAACTGCCGCCCTGTTGCCAGTAGCAAGCCAGGCCCGTGTATGCCTGCTTGGCTATCAGGACGATGATACCCGTTTCGTTAGCGAACTGATCGACACGGACGAAGGCAAGCTGCAGGTGGTCAACGACAGAGCCACCGGTCTGCAGTGGCTCTACTGCCCATACGGCCAACAAGTCAGTAATAATGGCTCTGGCTGCGAGGGCATGCCCGAGGTGATCAACAGCAGAGCAAACCCGAGTGACAACCCCTTGATGACCATCATCATGCAGGCCAACGACCGGCTGAACACCCCTGCACACCCTTGGCGGGCCCCAGACATCAAGGAGCTGTTTACCCTCTACAACCCTCAGTGCCAACCTGGTACCTACAGCGCAGTGGGCTTTCCAGACCCTCAGCTGGCCGCAGATACTGAAACCCTCAAACAGCGTGCGTGTGAAGCCAGATATGATCCGGTGACCAATGAATATATTGAGCCGACTGAAGAGCAGGCACAGGCTTGCAACAAGCTCACCGAGCAAAGCAATGCCTTAACCATGCTCCAGTTTATTTCAGACAGTTCCTCCGGAGATGGATACAACTACCTTCAGTTCGAACCATCACATGAAGTGTTTAATGAAGGCGGTTACAGTGCACCTATGCTTAGGCTCGTCAGGCCAATCCCGAACCACAGTGAATGACGCCGTGCTGGCCAAAGGGAGGTAACTCCCTTTGGCAATTTTTGCCTTGGCTTTTTACTTCCGCCAAGGGAGTAGGTATGATTCGGCCAGCGTAAAAAGACTTGAATGGATGATCTGAACTCGATATGCGGATGAAACACCTGATTGCCGCGGCTTTGGCCGCCCTCACCCTCTCCGGTTGCAGCCTGGTCTATCGTATCGATATTCCCCAGGGCAACTATGTGGAACAAAAACAGGTCGACAAACTGCGCCAGGGGATGACCCGCGAGCAGGTCAGCTATGTACTGGGAACCCCCATGTTGCGTGACGGCTTTGACCCCAACACCTGGTACTACCTCTATGAATTCCAGCCGGGCCACGGCGACAAGGAGCGCAAAGAGCTCACTGTCACCTTCGCCAACGACAGGCTGACCACAGTGACGGGTGACTTCCCGCTGCCAGCAGCTTTCAATACCCCGCTCTGATATCCCGCAAAACCGGCCTCGCGCCGGTTTTGTTTTATCCAGCCCCGCGTAATTCATCCTGCCCGACAACACTGAGTCATTTCTCCCCATTGCAGCTGCTCGCAAATTGCCTGATGCTGATGAACAGCCACCATGGCATCAACACCATCGAATGACACAGGGAGAATCCCCATGAGCCGGATCCTGATTGCCGGAGCCAGCGGCCTGATCGGTCGCGAACTGGTGCAGCAACTGCCTGCCGAACATGAACTGACCCTGCTCTGTCGCAAGCCGGGCAAGGAGGCGCACCACTGGCTGCCGGTCAATTTTGATGATCTGGCCAGCGTCACCCTCTCCCGCCCGGTGGATATCGCCTTCTGTGCCCTCGGTACCACCCGCAAGGAAGCGGGCTCTGCCGAGGCGTTTCGTCGGGTCGATCTCGACTATGTGGTCGCCTTTGCCGAGCTGGCCCGCCGCCACGGTTGTCAACGGCTCATCGTGGTCTCAAGCATGGGGGCCAGTGCATCGTCCCCGGCTCTCTATCCGCGTACCAAGGGGGAGATGGAGCAGGCCCTGCTGGCCCAATCCTGGCCACGGCTCGCCATCGTGCGGCCCGCCATGCTACTCGGAGATCGCCAGCCACCGCGCCTCTCCGAGCAGATCTTTCAGACCATCTATCCGCTGTTTCGGCCACTGCTGGTGGGCAAGCTCGCCCGCTGGCGCGCCATCGAGGCCCGTCAGGTGGCCCGCGCCATGTTCGCCCTCTCGAAACTGCCTGCCGGGTGCGAGATTGTCGAGAACGAGCAACTGCTGGCACTCTGAGCCCGACCTTCCCCACTACTTAAGCTCTATGCCGTAAAAACAGCAGGGCAAGCCAACCGGCTTGCCCTTTGTCTATCTGTTGGCGTGATACACCCCAACCACCTCTTGCCACCATTGACCGCGCTCGGCAGTCAGGGCAACCGCCATCAACCGCGAATATGGTCGATAAAGGCGTCGATCTGCTCGCGAGTGCAGGCCGGATTCATAAAGACTGCCTTTTCCCCGGCGATGTAGGAGTACTTGCCGCGGGCGTCATAGTCGGAGTGGGCCACCGCCTCCACCCAGTTGGTGTAGAGCCCCACCTTGCCGCGCCCCTTGAACAGGCTGCGGTGGTAGTCAGTGTTACGCTGCAGTCGCGCCTTGTAGGCAGGGTCGCTGGAGCGGGCCAGCTCGAAGGCGAATTCGGCTTCCGGATCGCTCACCCACTCGGGGTTGTAGATCTTGAAGCCGACGCTCGGCCCCTGATTCTCCTGCGCCACCAGCTTGACGTTGCCAAGCTGACTCAGGCGATAGCGGAAGTAGTTGGCATTTTGCAGGCAGTGGGCCAGCACGGTGCGATACCCCTCGACCCCCATGTAGTTGAGCGCCGCATAGGCACCGAACAGACCGCTCGCGCCGCGGGAGCACTCGATGGTGGATTGCAGGTGGGTCTGGCCCTGAATGTCCCGCTCGAAGTAGGAGAAGTTCTCCGGGTCATTCTCCATCGCCTTGAGGTCATCCTGCTCTTTAATCATCACCAGACTGGAGGTGTAGGGCACATAGCCCCACTTCTGGAAGTCGACGGTGAAGGAGTCGGCATATTTGAGCTCGGCAAAGCGCGCCACGTTGCGCTCGATCCCCGCCAGGGTAGCGCTGTTGATGGCGAGCGGGTTGGCGACAAAGTCGTAACCCAGGAAGAAGATCATCGACCAGCCGATGGCTGCATCGACGTGGATGTGAGGTTTGACCGCCACCTCGAACTGCTCGCAGAGGCGATTGCGCAGCTCGAACACGGGTTTCACCTGATCCACCCCGAAGGTGTCGGTGGTGCCCATGGTGAGCATGATGGTGGGTACCACGTGCTTCAGGGCAAAACAGGCAGTCAGGGTGCGCTCGAGGTGGTCGAGATCGATGTCATTGTTCTCGCCGACCTGAATGCGGATAGTCTTGTTCTCGATATCGACCCCGAGCAGGGAGAGGTTGGTGATGTTGGAGTAATGCCCCCCCTGGGAGTTGATGATGCGGTAATCCTGATAGTGGCCGAGCCCCTTGTGCTTGGCCTCCGGCAAGGTTTTGCGAATGCCTAGCAGGTAGCCGTAGAGGTTACAGAAGGTCCCCCCCTGGGTGAAAATGCCGGTGGCCCGCTCGGGGTCATAGCCCGCCAGCAGCGCAATCTGGCGCACCACCTTCTTCTCCAGCTCCTCGGCCACCCCGGCGTATTCGGAGTAGACCAGATTGGGGTTGGCCAGAATGCCCAGTTGGGCACCGTAGATAGCGGGATCCGCCGACATGGTGATGACGTTCTCGACGCTGGAGGGGTTCTCCCAATCCTTCGACAGGGCGGCGGCAAACAGCAGCTCGGCCATCGGCTCGCCCGGGGTGCGCATGGTGGCGGGCACCGGCATGGTCTCGCAGAGATCGGCCAGGCGGGCGCGGCCATCAGGCCAGGCATTCAAACGGGCATCCGGCGCCAGGCCACGGGCCCGAAATTCATTGAGGGTGGCAAATCCGGGTTCGCGAAAAACGGGCCAGAGATCGGGATTGCGCGAGAAAAAGTTGGCTTTGACGGTGGCGAAACGGGCGGAGAAATCGGGGTGGATGGCATTGACGCTTTCGTCTTGCAGATAAAGTAAGTCACTCATTTTTATACCATTAGTACAGCAAATGTGCAGCCGTTATACCCCTGTACCAGAGGGGCTGACAGCGACAATATCTAATGGCCTACCCTACTTTTTATCATGTATCAGCCATGACAAGGGCTGGCAAAAAGGCGCCTTTGAGGCGCCTCTTTTTATTTCGTGATCTTGCTCCCATCCTGGCTGACAACGTACTCACGACCAGACCGCCATCCGCGCAGCGCCCCCTCAACGCAGGGAGGTCAACAGCCACTCGGCAAACTCCGCCAGCTCGCTCTGCTGATGCGGGAAGGCCGCCAGCCAGGGCTGCAGACACGCGGCGACAGCGTCCGGTCGATAGCCGCAACCCGTCAGTTCGGCCGCCAGCAGATCAAACGGGGCCGGCTCCAGAGTATCGCTAAAGAGCTGCGCCCGGGTGATGACCCCCTTCTCCACATCAAAGTGCAGCTCCACCCCGCCCCAGCTGAACCGCTCCTCCAGCAGGTGGCTGAACGCCGGTGCATGGCCATAGTTCCACTCCCAACTGCGCTGGCGGGCGAAGGTCTCGGCAAAGCCCGGCAGATCCGGCATCAGCTCCGGGGAGATGTGCTCGGGCTCAACTCGCGCACCGTAATGGTGTAAGAAGGCCTCGACCAGCGCCTCGCTCATCTGTTGATGGTCGATCCCCGGCAGCAGTTCGCACAGATTGGCCACCCGGCTGCGCACCGAGGTGATCCCCTTGGCCGCCAGCTTCTTGGGGTCGGGGTTGAGGTAGTTGGCGAGCCGGCCGAGATCGGCGTCCAGCAGCAGGGTGCCGTGGTGAAAACCGCGATCCAGAGTCTCCCTGTAAGCCGACCCCGATACCTTGCGCTCCCCGTCCGGGGTCGCCACCAGCAGATCGTTACGACCGGAGGCAAACGCCTCGATCCCCAATCGCTTGAGCCCGTCCAGCACGATGGCGGTGGAGACACTCTTGTCATACTCCGGCTTGCCCGCCATGAAGGTGAAGCAGCTGTTGCCAAGGTCGTGGAACACGGCGCCGCCACCGCTGCTGCGACGCGCCAGGGTCACCCCATCCTCCTCCATCCGGCGGGTATTGCACTCCTTCCACGGGTTCTGGGCCCGGCCGATCACCACGGTATTGGCATTGCGCCAGAGGAACAGCACCCGCTGGCCGGGGTCCATCTGGCGGAAGATGCACTCCTCTACGGCCAGATTGAACAGGGGATCGTGAGAGTCGGAGACAAGCAGACGCAAGCGGGACATAAAAAGACCTTATCCGGAACTGGGGGCAACATGATAACACTGACGGGGTACCATCACTGAGCCATTGCACATTAACCGGTGCGCAGCAGCCACGACACATTTGCGTCACACCTGACCGCCCCATAAAAGTATCTATTGATATAACGACACAGCTTGACGTGCAACCACGGAAAAAATGCAGTCAAGCCACAATGACAACGATAAAAACGGGAAAAAGTGGCTAGAATGCGACCACTTCGATAGGCCATATGACTCTCTTATTGGTCACATAACTTGCAAAAAAACGGCATGTATCCATCCCGTGTGATGAACGACACAAAAATGACTTTCCAACCCCCCTATACCCTATTGCAAACGCCTTTTCTCCCCTTGCAGGTGACACAAAATTGCTTGAATCTAGCCTAGACATCGCTCCCGAGAGAAACGTTGTATGACGGAGAACGCAGCCCCCCGCCAGCCCCTCAGCTGGTTTATGCCAATGCTGGTCAGTATGGTCATCGCGACCCTGACCTCTCCCCCCGTGCGAGCCGGCGAGCAGGTCATCGTCCAGTTGCCGTGGCAGCACCAGTTCCAGTTTGCCGGTTACTACGCGGCCATCGCCAAAGGGTTTTATCGGGAGGCCGGTCTGCATGTCACCTTGCGCGAAGCGGACTCCCGCACCGATGTGGTCAGCGAGGTGATCTCGGGAAAGGCCCAGTTTGGCATCAGCGGCAGTGATCTGCTGCTGGATCGGGCTGCCGGTCGTCCGGTGGTGGTACTCGCCGCCCTGCTGCAGCACTCGCCGCTGGTTCTGCTCACGCTGGATCGGCCAGATATTCGCAACCCGGCCGATCTGACCAACAAGCGACTGATGCTGGAGCCGGGCTCCAACGAGCTGCTGACCTACCTTTCCCACCATACCCGCAGCCGCGACTGGGTCACCCTTCCCTACAAACAGGGGATTCAGGCACTGCTGGCGGGCAAGGTGGATGCCATCAGCGCCTACAGCACTACCGAGCCCTTCTATCTGCAACAAAAAGGGATCCCCTATCGGGTCTTCAGTCCACGCACCATCGACTTCGACTTCTACGGCGACAACCTGTTTACCTCCGAACGGGAGCTGATCACCCGACAGGATCGGGTCTACGCCTTCCAGCAGGCCAGCCTCAAGGGGTGGCGCTATGCGATGGACCACCCCGAAGAGATGATCAACCTCATCATGGAGCAGTACCCGACCGGGGCTGGCCGTGAACAGCTGGAGTTCGAAGCTCGCGAAACCAGAGAGCTGATGCAGCCGGATCTGATCGAACCTGGCTACATGCAGCAGGAGCGCTGGCTGCAGATCGCCAAAACCTATCTGGAGGCGGGCATGCTCACGGTATTGCCCAACCTCGACCGCTTTATCTACGATCCGGCGCAGGAGCGGCTACGCCAGCAACGGCAACTGCTCGACAAGAGCGTGGCGGTGGCCATGCTCATCACCTTTACCCTGATGACCCTGCTCGGCATCTTCTTGCACCTCTATCTGCGCCTGCGCCAGGAGGCGCGGGATCGCCAGCGGCTGACCCGTGAACTGGCCCAGAGTGAGCAACACTACCGCTTTGTTGCGGAGAACAGCGCCGATGTGATCTGGACCATGGATGCCGCCAGCTTGCGCTTTCGCTATGTCAGCCCGGCCATCACTCCTCTGAGCGGCTACGAAGCCCCCGAGCTGTTTGCCCTGCCCCTCAAACAGCTGCTGCCGGATGCCTCAAGGCAGCTGCTGCGCGAGGAGATCTCCGCCACCCTGGAGGCCTGGCAGCGGGGGGAACATGACCAGACTCGCCGGGTCATTCGCACCCAGCTGCGCCACAAGGATGGCCATCTGGTGGCGACCGAGACCATCACCACCCTCCATGGCAACCACAATGCCCAGCCGGAGGCGATCCTCGGGGTCACCCGGGATATCACCGAGCGGGCAGCGCGAGAGGAGATGATGCGCCGCCTCGCCTTCTACGACCCCCTCACCGGGCTGCCCAATCGCCGCTTGCTGCAGCAACGGCTCAAGGAGCTGATGGAGCAGGAGACGCCCCGTCCGCTGGCATTGATGTTTATCGATCTCGATCACTTCAAGCCGATCAACGACACCTTCGGCCATGAGACCGGGGATATTCTGCTCAATATGGTGGCCGAGCGGATGAGCCACTGCGTGCGCAAACAGGATCTGGTGGCACGGCTGGGGGGCGACGAGTTCGTTATCTTGCTGCCGGAGAGTGGCGACGAAGTGCTGGCGGTGGCCGACAAGCTGCACCAGCAGCTGCGCCATCCGTTCCAGCTGGAGGGGCAGGAGCTGCTCATCTCCAGCAGTATCGGGCTGGCGCTCTATCCCGAGCACGGGGAGGATGCCAAAACCCTGATGCACCACGCCGATCAGGCCATGTATCAGGCGAAGAATCGCGGCCGCGGCCGGGTCTGCCTCTATACCGAGGGCCTTGATCCCGAGCAGGGCGCCCTGCTGTGGCAACCCGGCCACGAGTGCGGTCACCCGCGCATTGATGCCGAGCATCGCCAGCTCTTCGTATTGACCAACCGGCTGCTGGAGCGGATGAAAGATCAGCACGAGGATCCGGCCCCGTTTCTGGAGAGTCTGGAGAGCCTGTTCGACATGGCCCGCCACCACTTCGCCTTTGAAGAGCAGATGCTGGCGGAGATCGACTATCAGGAACTCGTCAGCCACCGTCAGGATCACCAGCGCCTGCTCAACAAGGCGGGCCAGTTGCTGCACGCCGCCAAAGCGGGGACGCTGGGCAACGACGAGCTGCTCAACTTCATCATTCAGGAGCTGGTAGTCGGCCACATGAGTCAGGCGGATCGCCGCTACTTCCCCCTGTTCAGATCTGAGCGCAGCCTGTCGGTTGCAGAGGGGGTCGCCTAGTCCCCCTCTGCTCAGACCCGAGCGCAACGCGCCTCTTGCGAAAGGGGCGACCTAGTCACCCCGCAGAGCCACCACGGGGTCGAGACGCACTGCCCGCAAGGCGGGAGCGACCCCGGCCAGCAGGCCAACCAGGGCGCTGCAACCGAGCGCCAGCAGCAGATAGAGAGGATGGAGGGTAAGCGGCAAGCCTGCCGCCAGCAGGGTGAGCAGCAGCTTGAGCCCGCCGAGCAGGGCCAGCCCCATGGCTCCGCCCTGCAGCGCCAGCACCACGGCTTCGAGCAGGAACAGCAATAGAATGCGCCGCCGTGGACAACCCAACGCCATCAGCAAGCCCACTTCGGGGATCCGCTCCTGCTGGGCGATGCTCATGATGCTGAAGATGCCGACCGCCCCGATCAGCAGCGAGATAATGCCGAGCCCGCCAACCGCCAGCTTGATGATAGAGAGGATCTTGTCGAGGCTGGTCAGCATGTCCTGCTGGGAGGTGAGGGTGAAGTCCTCGGCGCCATGGCGGGCGATCAGCACCCGCCGGATCTGGGCGGTGATCTCGGCCTCCGTCTGTCCGGCGCGATAGATGACGTCGATCTCCTGCAGCCCCTCCTTGTTGAACAGCGCCTGGGCGTGAGCGGCGGGCAGATAGATCATGTCATCCAGATCAAAGCCGAGAAATTGCCCCTTGGGCGCCAGCACGCCGGCCACCCGAAAACGGCGATCACCGGCCCGCAGCAGACTGCCCGGCGCATCGCCGCCGGGAAACAGCTCAGCCGCCACCTTGGCACCCAGCACCGCATAGGCGCGGGGCATGGCACTGTCGTCCGCGGGCAGAAAACGTCCCTGCACCAGGGTGAGTCGCCAGCCGGAGAGCGCCGCCGGGCCGGTGCCCAGAATGGCGGTGCTGCGGGTCAGTCCGCGGCTGCGCACCTCCCCCTGCCCCTGTACCACAGGGAGCGCCGCCTCGATACCCGGTAATCTGGCGAGGGCATCGGCATCCTCCAGCAGCAGGGGACGGCTGCTGGAGAGGATGCCGGGCGGGCCGCCGGCGGTTTCGGTCTTGCCCGGGGTCACGGCGATCAGCCGGGTGCCAAATTGGGAGAAGCTGTCGAGCAGATAGAGCCTGAGCCCCTCGCCGATGCCGGTGAGCAGGGTCACCGAGGCGATCCCGATGGCGATCCCCAGCGCCGACAGCAGGCTGCGGCTGCGCCCCGCCAGCAAGGCGCGCCAGAGCCAGAACAACAGATCGGCGGCGCGCATCAGCCACCGCTCCACTGCCCGCTGCGCAGGCTGCTGACCGGATCTTGCCGTGCCGCCCGGGAGGCGGGCAGCCAGCTAAAGAAGAGCCCGGTCAGCAGGGCCGCCGGTATGGTGCAGAGGGTCGCGAGCAGAGGGACCGCCACCGGAAAACTGGGCCACACCAGTCCGGCGAGGGCCACCAGGGCATAGCCCAAAGCCGTACCAAACAGCGCGCCACTGCCGCTCAGCAGCAGCGCCTCCCACAAAAACAGCTGGCGGATCTGGCGACTGTCAGCCCCCAGCGCCTTGAGCAGGCCGATCTCGCCGGTGCGCTGGCGGGTGCTGATCAGCGCCAGATTCATCATCATGATGCCGGAGACCAGCAGGCTGATGGCACCGATGCCGGCAACTGCCAGGGTGAGGGTCGCGAGAATGGTGGAGAAGGTGGCCAGCATGGCGTCACGGCGTACCACTGTCACATCGAGCACCCCGTGGCGCGCCTGCATCAGCTGCTCCAGTCGCTTGACCAGCGGGGGCACCGCCTGCCCCGCCAACGGCTGGATCAGCAGCCGAAACAGCCCCTCGGTGTTGAACAGCCGCATGGCGCTGCCGACCGGGATCAGCGCGGCCTCGGCCATGTCCATCCCCAAATTGCTGCTCTGGCTGGTGAAGACCCCCACCACCCGAAAGCGGCGATTGTCAAAACGCAGCCACTGGCCGACCGGATCGGCCTGACCAAACAGCTCCAGGGCCACTACGGCCCCGAGCAGGACGGTCGGCCTGTCCTCTGCGGCGTCCCCCGGCAGCCAGCGGCCGGAGAGCAGCACCAGCCCGTGGGTATCGCGCAGCCCGTTGCTGCTGCCAAGCAGCATGGTCTGGCGCAGCCGCGCCCCCTGTTTGGCCTCGGCAAAGCCCATCACCAGCGGCACCAGCCGCACCTTGGGCTGATGCTGGCCAAGGTAGTGCATGTCATCGAGAGTGATCTGCCGCAGGCTGTTGCCGGTGACCGGCGGCAGCCCGCCTGTGGTCTCCTTGCGGCCCGGGAACATTACCAGCAGATCCTTGCCAAGGGAACTGAACTGGTCGGCCACATAGCGCCTCGCCCCCTCCCCCAGCGCGGTGAGCAGCAGCACCGAGGTGACGCTCAGACTCACCGCCAGGATCAAGACCAGCGCCCGTGAGCGCTGGCGCAGCAGGGCCACGGCGGCAAAGCGGATCACATCGGGGCGCCGCATTCAGCCACCGCCGCTATCAATGTTAATGCGGCCATCGTTCATCAGGATCCGCCTGCCCGCCCGTTCACCGAGGCGCGGATCGTGGGTCACCACCACCAGCGTGATCCCCTGCTCCCGGTTGAGCCCCTCCAGCAGGCTAATCACCTCCTCCCCGGAGCGGGAGTCGAGATTGCCGGTGGGCTCGTCGGCCAGGATCAGCCGCGGCGCCATTGCCATGGCCCGGGCGATGGCTACCCGCTGACGCTGACCGCCGGAAAGCTCGGCAGGGCGGTGTCCGGCCCGGTTCTCCAGCCCCAGCTCTCCCAGCAACTGCTGGCTTCGGCGATGGCGCTCGGCGGGGGCGATCCCGCACAGCATCAGCGGCAGCTCGACGTTTTCACGGGCGGTGAGGCGGGAGATGAGGTGAAACGACTGGAACACGAAACCGATGCGATGGCCGCGCAGCTGGGCCAATGCGGGTTCTGACAGGGTGGCGGTATCCTCCCCTCCCAGCCAGTAACGCCCCTCATCGGGCCGATCCAGCAGCCCCAGCACATTGAGCAGGGTCGATTTGCCGGATCCCGAGGGGCCCATCACCGCCAGATACTCCCCCTCGGCAACCCGCAGGGAAACGCGGTCGAGGGCGGCCACTTCGCCCCCCCCCAGAGTGAAACGACGGCTGACGGCATCAAGGCGAATGAGATCACTCATCCGTCTGCTCCGTGGCGGCGCTGAAAGGGCCCTCCCCGACAATCTGTCCGGGCTGGGCTGCCAGCCGATCACCGACGGCGAGCCCCTCGGCGACTTCAATCCAGTTCCAGTTCTCCACCCCCCAACGGGGCACCACCCGCACCAGCTTATCCCCTTCCAGCCGCAGCACGCTGCCATCGTCGGCCCGGCTGCTGGCCGCTACCCGCAGCACATCGGTGGCGCGGGTCACCTCGACTTCAAGGTCGGCGCTGTAGCCGATAAGCAGGGGGACATCGGTGCGCACAGCGGTGAGCGCCGCCTCCACCTCCACGGTGCGGGCCTGCTTCTCCAGCTCCTTCACATAGGGGGCGATGCGGGTGACGGTGGCGGCAAAATCGCGCCCGGGCATGGCATCGAGCAGTACCCGGGCAGACTGGCCCACCTTGAGGCGGGCGGCATCCACCTCATCGATGGGGGCTGAGACATACAGACACTTATCATCGATAAGATCGATCACCGGAGGCATGGCTACTCCGGGCGGTGAGGGAGTCATGTATTCGCCCAGCTTGCTGTTGACCTCCGCCACCACTCCGGCAAAAGGCGCCAGCAGGCGGCGCTCGCTCAAGCGGGCCTCCACCTGGGCGACCTGCGCCTCGTCTACCCGCTCCTGCTGACGGGATGCCTGACAGACATAGCGGCGGGTATCGGCCAGATTCTGGGCCTGCTCGGCGAGGGTGCGGGAGGTGAGGTTTTTGGCCAGCAAGGTGGCCAGCCGGTTGGCCTCCCGCTCGTAGTAGGCCGCCTCGCTGCAACGCTCCTCGCGCTGGGTCTTGCCGAGCGCCTGCTGGGCGCGGGCACGGGCAAGATCGGCGTGAATATCGTCGCTCCAGAGGGTCAGCAGCAGATCTCCCCGGGCCACCCGATCCCCGGCCTTGACGGCGATCTGCTCCACCACGCCGCCACCGGGCAGACTGAGTCCGGCCCGCTGGCACGACTTGATGGTGCCAGCCCGGGTGTTGACCACAGTGACCAGCACATCCCCCCGCCCGACCTCTGCCAGCCTGATCGGCGCCGGCTGCGGTCGCCACCACCATGCTGCCGCAGCCACCGCTACCACAGCGCCACTTCCCCACCACAACCAACCTCTCTTCATCGCGCATCCTTTCGCTAGTGACTCCCGTCATGTGCGTCGGGAGAGCAGGGCATAATAGAGCAAGGGTATCACCACCAGGGTGAGCAAAGTGGAGACCAGGATCCCGAAAATCAGGCTGATGGCCAGTCCGTTGAAGATGGGATCATCGAGGATAAACAGGGCTCCGATCATCGCCGCCAGTGCCGTCAGCATGATGGGTTTGGCCCGTACCTGCGCCGCTTCGATCACCGCCTGCTCGAACGCCACTCCGGCGCTGCGCTGCTGCTCGATAAAGTCCACCAGCAGGATGCTATTGCGTACGATGATCCCGGCCAGGGCGATCATCCCTATCATCGAGGTGGCGGTAAACTGGGCTCCCAGCAGGGCGTGGCCCGGCATCACCCCTATGATGGTGAGCGGAATGGGAGCCATGATGATGAGCGGCACCAGATAGGAGCGGAACTGGGCCACCACCAGCAGATAGATGAGGATCATCCCCACCCCGTAGGCGATGCCCATATCGCGGAAGGTCTCGTAGGTGATCTTCCACTCCCCGTCCCACAACAGCGCCACCTCTCCCAGCTTGTCGGGCTGCTGTACGTAATATTGGGGCAGGTCGATATCAGCACCGGCGGCAAACATGCCGTAGAGCGGGCTGTCGGTATGGCCACCCATGTCGGCCACCACCATCACCATGGGCTGCATGTTCTTGTGCATGATATAGCTGGGGGCCACCTCATCACGGCGACTCACCAGCTCGGAGACCCGCACCAGCTGGCCGCTCTGGCTGCGCACCTTGAGGGCCAGCACACCCGCCAGATCCCGTTTGTCACCGGGAGCCAGTTCGATGCGGATCGGCACCGGATACTTGGCGCCTTGCCCCTGCAGCCAGCTGGCATCCTGATAACCCACCCCGCCATTGAGGGTGTTCACCAGCTCCCCGAGATCGACCCCGAGCAGGGCCGCCTTGCTGCGATCCACCACCAGCCGCCACTTGGGCTGCGGGTCGGTCAGATAGATATCCACATCCACCAGATCCGCCGTGGCCACAAAACGAGCCTGTACGGCGCGAGCCGCCGCTTCGCGGGCGGCCTGAGTTGGGCCATAGATTTCAGCAACGATAGGTGACCAGACCGGCGGGCCAGGCGGCACCTCAACGACTTTCAGGTTGCCCCCTGCCGCACTGGCGATGGCCTGCAGCGGCTCCCGAACCGACTGGGCAATCTGGTGACTGCTGCGATCCCGCTCATGCTTGTCCACCAGATTGACCTGAATATCCCCCACGTTAGCGCCGCTGCGGATAAAGTAGTGGCGCACCAGCCCGTTGAAATTGATGGGGGCGGCGGTGCCGGCGTAGATCTGGTAATCCTTCACCTCCTCCACCTTGGCAAGCTCTCGTCCGACCGCCAGCAGGGTGCGCTCGGTCTGCTCCAGGGTCGCCCCCTCCGGCATATCGAGCACCAGCTGAAATTCCGACTTGTTGTCAAAGGGGAGCATCTTGAGCACCACCCACTGCACCACCGGCATTGCGGTGGCGGCCCCGACCAGCAGCAACACCACCAGCCAGAGTTTGCGTCTGGCACGCTTGGCGCCATCACCAATCAGGAAAGGGGTCATCAGCCGGTGAAAAAGACCCGCCTTGGCCTCGCCGTGGGCACCGTGCACCGAATCCTTGAGCAAATGGCTCGCCAGCCAGGGGGAGAAGATAAAGGCCACCAGCAGGGAGATAAGCATCCCCATGCTGGCATTGATGGGAATGGGGCTCATGTAAGGGCCCATCAGCCCGCTGACAAAGGCCATCGGCAGCAGGGCCGCGATGACGGTCAGGGTCGCCAGTATGGTCGGCCCCCCCACCTCGTCCACCGCCCCCGGTATCAGATCCTTGAGCGCCCCCTTGCCCAAACCGCGATGGCGGTGGATGTTCTCCACCACCACGATGGCGTCATCCACCAGAATGCCGATGGAGAAGATCAGCGCAAACAGCGACACCCGGTTGAGGGTAAAGCCCCAGGCCCAGCTGGCAAACAGGGTCAGCGCCAGGGTGATGACGATGGCAACCCCCACTACCAACGCCTCGCGCCAACCCATGCTCACCAGCACCAGCAGCACCACCGCTGTGGTGGCAAAAATCAGCTTGCCGATGAGGGTGTTGGATTTGGTCTCGGCGGTGACGCCGTAGTCCCGGGTCACCGTCACCTCGACCCCGGCAGGGATGAGTCGGTTCTGCAAACTTTCGACCCGCGCCTCCACCTGCTTGGCCACATCGACCGCGTTCTGGCCCGGCTGCTTGCCGATGGCCAGGGTCACCGCCGGATAACTGGCCTGTCCCATCCCCATCCAGCTGCGTTTGGTCGGAGTCTCCTGACCCAGAGAGACCCTGGCCACATCCCCCAGATAGAGCGGCTTGCCGTCGTGCAGCCCCACCACCAGTTCTCTAGCCTCCTGCTCGCTTTGCAGGAACTGCCCCACCTGCACCTTGATCTCACTGTTGTTCTGCTCGATAGCCTGTGTGGTGCCTACCTGATTGGCGGCCGCCAGTCGCTGGCTCAGCTCGCCCCAGCTGATGCCGTGGGCACTGAGGGCCGCCGGATCCGGCATCACCCGCAGCACGGCGCTCTGGCTGCCCA
Source organism: Aeromonas sp. s8 (assembly GCF_040907785.1). Lineage (NCBI taxonomy): Bacteria > Pseudomonadati > Pseudomonadota > Gammaproteobacteria > Aeromonadales > Aeromonadaceae > Aeromonas > Aeromonas sp. s8. The sequence goes on along the minus strand of NZ_JBFOCL010000012.1, from coordinate 27,040 downwards.
GCGTGTAGATATCGCGGGTACCGGGAATGCGCTTGAGTTCGGTCTCCAACTCATGGGCGACCCGGGTCAGCTCGGGTGCCCCCAGTTGCTTGCTCCCCTCTTTGCTCCATAAGGTCAAACTGACGATGGGGACATCATCGATCCCCCGGGGTTTCACCAGCGGCTGACCGACTCCGATCCCCTGTGGCAACCAGTCGCGGTTGGAGTCGAGCTGGTTGTTGAGATCGACGATGGCCTGTTCGCGGCTCACCCCTACCTTGAATACCACCACCAGCAGGGCGCCATCGGGTTGGGAAAAAGAGTAGAGAGTATCAATTCCCTTTATCTGGGAAACCACCTGCTCGGCAGGGGTGGTGACGAGAGAGGCCACTTCAGCCGGAGTGGCTCCCGGGAAGGGAATATAGACATCGGCGAAGGTGACATCGATCTGCGGCTCCTCCTCCTTGGGGGTCACCAGCACTGCAAACAAGCCGAGCAACAGCCCCACCAGCGCCAGCAGCGGCGTGATGGCCGAGCCCTGAAACAGCGCAGCCAGCCGACCAGCAGGCCCCAGCCTCTCCTTGTTGCCATTCAGCTCGCTACTCATGGGCCACCTCCTGCTGCTGCGCCCAGGCATCGGGAGCCAGCTTGTCACCGGCTTGCAGGCCGGCCAGGATCTCGCACTGTCCCTCGACGCAATGGCCGACCCGCACCGGCGTCAGGGCCCAGCCAGCGGGCTGCTGCAGATAGACGCCATTGAACTCCCCTTGCCGCAGCAGGGCGCGATCCGGCACCTGCAACACCTGACGCTCACCCTGCTTGAGCTGCACCTTGAGCCACATGCCGGGCAATACCCCGGCGGTTTGCGGCGGCAAGTCGAGGCGCAACCTGAAGGCGTGGCTCTGGCTGTCGGCATAGTTGAAGCGGGTCAGTTTGACCGGGGTAACAGACTTGCCATCCGGCAGCAGCACCTGCACATCCGCAGGCTCACGAGCCAGCGTCAGGGCGGATTGGGGCAACTCCACCTCCACCCGCAAGGTGTCGAGAGAGAAGCCGGAGAGCAGCGGGGTACCGGGGGCGACAGTCTCCCCCAACTCCACCAGCCTCTTGGTCACCACTCCGGCGTAAGGGGCCAGAATGCGGGTATAACCGTAGGCCTCGCGGGCCTGAGTGAGAGCCGCATCGGCAGCGTTCACCTCGGCACGGGCGGCGCGATCAGTCGCCTGGGCATTATCAAGCTGGGCGCGGGTGATCACCCCCTTGGCAATCAGCGCCTGAAAGCGGGCGAGCTGGCGCTCGGCTTCCACTTGCTGGGCCTGCGCCCGCGCCAGCCGCGCCTCAGCACCCGTGACGGCGGCAAACTGCTCTTTGCCGCTGATCTCCAGCAGCGGCTGCCCCGCCTGCACCTGATCGTTCACATCCACCAGCATGCGGGAGACCCGGCCGCTGGTCTGGGCCGCCACCGTCCCCTGATTGATGGCGCTGACGGTGCCATCCAGCGTCAGCCAGTCGGTCACCGGCTGTGGCGCCACTGTCAACAAGGGCTCTGGCTCCCCGTCCGCGGCAAAGGCCCGGGGGGATGTCATGGCCTGCGATGTCATCACCAATAAGGTGATCCCCAGCAACCGGATCTTTTCCATCATTACTCTCCTTCCCTGGCGTAATCTGTCACTTCACGGGATCAGGCGGTATGGGACTGGCGCACCTTATCCACTCCCGGAACTGGCGCCTTGGTCAGCACCCTGGCCAGCCCTCTGTCAAACAGCAAGATCCCGGCCACCATGGCCGCTATAAACAACATTATCATGGGCTGCCCGCTGGAAATGAGACTCAGAGCAGGCCCCGGGCAGATACCCACCAATCCCCAGCCGATGCCAAACAGCGCGGCCCCGCCGATCAGCCTGCGCTCCAGCCGAGGGACTGGTACGGCTGCGATGGGCTCCCCCAGCACACTCTGGCGACGGGGTTTCACCAGCAGAAAATAACCCGGCATAAAGACCAGCAGGGCCCCTCCCATCACGAAGGCGAGGCTGGGATCCCAGGCCCCGGCCAGATCGAGAAAACCGGTGACCCGGGCGGGATCCATCATGCCGGAGATGGCCATCCCCAGTCCGAACAACACACCCGCAAACAAACTTGTCAGCAACTTCATGGCAATCAGCCCCTTACAGCAGATGATGAGTGACGAAGACGGTGATAAAGCCAGCCGCCATAAAGGTCAAGGTGGCGACGATGGAGCGCAGGGAGAACCGCCCCATGCCACAGATGCCGTGGCCGCTGGTGCAGCCATTGCCAAGACGGGTACCGATGCCGACCAGCAGACCGGCCAGCAGCACTACAGGCCAGCCGGGCAAGGTGGTGAATGCGGGCATGGTGGCCCAACCCAGGGTCAGCGCCAACCAGGCGCCCGCCCCCAGCCCCAGCAGAAACAGCACCCGCCACGGCGCACGGTGTTGCAGTGCACCGGCCAGAATGCCGCTGATCCCGGCAACCCGGCCGTTGAACAACATCAGGATCAGGGCCGACAGCCCCGCCAGCATGCCACCGCCCAAAGAGAGCAGCCATTGGCTTTCCATCATCAAGATTCCTTATTTTCTGAGTGACAAAAATGGGTTTGCAGCGCCCCCAGCACATCGGCGGCTGCCTCGCTCACCAGCGAGTAGTAGATCTGCTGGGAGACCTTGCGCGAACGGATAAGGCCGTAGCGCTTCAATACCGAAAGTTGCTGGGAGAAGGCCGACTGCCCGAGTTGGCTATGGGCCAGCAGCTCCCCGACCCCCTTCTCCCCCTCCACCAGCTGGCAGAGCACCATCAGGCGTTCGGGATGAGCCAACGCCTTGAGCAGGGAGGCGGCGGCTGTCGCATGTCTGTTCATTTCGTCGAATTGGCTCATAAGAGTAAATTAGCAATTGCTGATATTTGTTCTATTGTATAAAACAACACTAAATTAGCAATATCTAAAGTAGATAGGGAGAAAGACCATGACAGTAGATAACGGAGTCAGAATCGTCGCGGGTTGCATGTTGCTGCTCTCGCTTATCCTTACCACCTGGGTTCATCCGGGCTTTGTCTGGTTGAGTGCCTTTGTCGGGGTCAACCTGATCCAGAGCGCATTCACCGGTTTCTGCCCTGCAGCGATGATCCTCAAACGGATAGGATTTAAATAACAGGGTCGGATGACCCAGGCTCATATGAGCGTGTAATAAACGCAGGAGGCTGAACATGGCAACGGTAATCGTCATCGGCGCGGGTCTCGGGGGCATGTCTGCCGCCTACGAACTCAAGGCCGAACTGGGCAAGCAGCATGAGGTGATCCTCATCAACGACAAGCCGGACTTTGAATTCACCCCCTCCAACCCCTGGATTGCCGTCCAGTGGCGGGAGCGCAAGGAGACCTCGATCCCCATCGAACCCCATGTGAAGAAAAAGGGGATCCGCTTTATCCATGCCGCCCTGACCGAGCTGCAACCGGCGGCGCAGCAGCTCACCCTCTCCGATGGCCAAACCCTGCGTTACGACTTTCTGGCAATCTGCACCGGCCCGGCCCTCGCCTTTGACGAGGTGACGGGGGCTGGCCCCGAATCCGGTGGCACCACCAGCGTCTGTACCCTCTCCCACGCCGAAGAGTGCCGCCACAGTGTCAGCGCACTGGTCGATGAGCCCGGCCCTGTGATTGTCGGTGCCATGCCGGGCGCCTCCTGCTTCGGCCCCGCCTACGAGTACGCATTCATCCTCGATCGCCACCTGCGCGACAAGAAGGTGAGAAAAAATGTGCCCATGACCTTTGTCACCAGCGAGCCCTACATCGGCCATCTGGGTCTCAACGGCGTGGGGGACTCCAAGGGGATGCTGGAGAGCGAACTGCGGATGCGCGACGTGCAGTGGATCTGCAATGCCCGCACCGTGGCGGCGCAAGATGGCCAGATGACGGTGGAGGAGCTGGACGATGAGGGCAACATCAAGCGCACCCACACCCTGCCCTACAAACACGCCATGATGCTGCCCGCCTTTGTCGGCATTGCGCCGCTGCGGGGCATCGAGGGGCTGGTCAATCCCCGCGGCTTTGTCATCGTCGACGAACACCAGCGCAACCCCGCCTTCCCGCAGATTTACGCCGCCGGGGTCTGCATCGCCATTGCCCCGCCGCACAAGACGCCGGTACCAACCGGGGTGCCCAAGACCGGCTATATGATTGAGGCGATGGTGCGCACCCTGAGCCACAACATCAAGGCGGAGCTCAGCGGCCAGCCGCCGGTGACCAAGGCAGTGTGGAATGCCATCTGTCTTGCAGACATGGGGGACACGGGTGCCGCCTTCGTCGCCATGCCGCAGATCCCGCCGCGTAACGTCGCCTGGTTCAAGAAAGGAAAGTGGGTCCATCTGGCCAAAATCGCCTTCGAGAAGTACTTCCTGCACAAGATGCAGGTGGGGGATACCGAGCCCATCTACGAAAAACTGATGCTTAAATACCTCGGCATCGACAAGACCGAATGACCCCGCAAACCCGGCCCTCGCCGGGTCTGCTTTTCGCGACCCTGCGCGGCAAAACGGGGCTTTCGATTATGTTTCAAGATGTTGCTGCGGGCGGTGCGGGGTTTACCCTGCCTGCCGCCTCGGCTATCATTCGAGCATCTTATCAATAGCGGAGACCATCAGTGGGCAACTCATCAAGTGACAGTTGTAGACCGACCCTCATCGTCGGTACCAAGGTCGCGAGCTAGCCGCAGGTCTTTCTCTGCCGCCACTCGCAACCCTGCGAGAAGCGGAAATCCACTCCCCTCTTCTCCCTTTTTACACTTGACGTCTGGCAACCAGTGGCCAACTGCCACGGTCGCCATGCCTGCATAGTTTCTGCTTCCCACAAGGAGGCTGCTATGCGTTTTATATCAATCAAACCGGCTGCGACTCGCGCGGTCGCAACAGGTTCTGTTGCTACCCGGGCTCACCCCCTGTTGAGCAGGCTCGGCCGTGGCATGCTGCCACGCTGGCTGGGCGGCAAACAGCGCCAACACCATTACCGGTTACAGATCCGCTGTGAGGATCGCGCCGATATGGAGCAGGTGCTGGATATGGTGAACCACACCCTGCAACCGGCGGGGCTGCAACCGATGCAATCGATGAAGCCGGGTCGCGGCGGCGGGCGCGAGCTGGTGCTCAACCTGCAGTGCACCCCGCCCCAGCGACGCTATCTGGTGCAGTTCGTTCATCAGGTCGGAGTAGCACATCCGGTGCGCTGGCAACTGCGCCCGCGCATCGACTGCGATCCCGAACTCAACTGACCGCACACCTGCGTTAACCACAGTGAAAGGGGCCAGCCACGCTGGCCCCGCTTGTTGCGTCCTCTCCGAGCGTCAGGGCATCTGATGATGCTCGCGCCCCGGGACGCCGCGTTTTTGTTTTTCTGCTGGCCATCCGCGCAATCATCCCCTGATCCATCCGCCTCCCGGCGTTTCATCATGGATTGCGCCAAGCCAGCGCTCATCAGAAGGAGTACGCCATGAAGATGTGGCAACAAATTGACATGCTCTCCCTGCTCGACACCCTGGCCAGCCTACTGCTCGCCTTTGTGCTCGGCAGTCTGGTCGGGCTGGAGCGCCAGTACCGCCAACGTACCGCAGGCCTGCGCACCAACGTGCTGGTCGCCGTGGGCGCCGCCCTGTTCGTCAGTCTGGCCCAGCGTATCTATGACCTGCACGGCGGCAACTACAACGTGGTCCATGTGGTGGCCTATATCGTCTCCGGCATCGGCTTTCTCGGTGCCGGCGTCATCATGCGCGAGTCGGGCAATATCCGCGGCATCAACACCGCCGCCACTCTCTGGGGTGTCGCTGCTGTCGGCGCCGCCTGTGGCGCCGGGCTGGCCATGGAGGCAATTCTGGGCGCCCTGTTCGTGCTGGCCGCCAACACTCTGCTTCGACCGCTGGTCAACCAGATCAACCGTCGCCCGGTGGACAATACCGACACCGAAGTGACCTACAAGGTGACGGCGCTCACCCCACGCGAGCACCAGAAAGAGGTGCTGCACTGGCTCGAAGAGATGCTGGAGCAGGCCAACTACCCCTTGAGCGAACTCGATATCGAGCCGTTTGGCGAGGGGGATCTGGAGATCTCTGCGGTGCTGCTGGCTACCTCCATCGATGGCGATGAGCTGGATGCCCTGATGCAAAAGCTGGCCATCCACCCCCATATCAAGCAGGTCTTCTGGCGCACCAGTACCACCGACTGAGCTGCCGGTCAGAGGAACGAGCCACCCGCCCACAGCAAAAAGCCCCGCCAGCAATGGCGGGGCTTTTTCATATGGATGAGCGAAGAGTGGCTAGCGGCGACTGCGCCAGCGCACCCTGGGGGTGATCACCTGGGCGGTCTGTGCGGGAGGACTGCCCGCTATCAGTTGCTGCATCAGCTCGAAAGCGGCGAGGGCCAGCGCCGGACAATCCTGCGCCACCGAGTCGATACGCATGGGGATGCAGTCGAGCAGGTCGTGATCGTCGAAGGTGCACAGGCGCATGCCCGTCTCCATCAGCCCCGCCTCGTTGAGGTAGCGCAGCACCCCTTCCAGCAAAGTAAAGGAAGCGGTAAAGAGCCCCCTGGGGGGGGCTCCCAGCTCGGCCACCAGCTCGGCCATCAGCTGATAACCGGAGCTCGGCTGGTAGTCGCGATGACGCACCCTTGCAGCATCGGCTTCAAAACCGGCGCGATGGAGCCCCAGCTCATAGCCCGCCAGCCGGTGACGGCTGGGGGAGAGATCCAGCAGGCCGCCGAAGTAGTAGATCTGCTCGCCGCACTCGCTGGCCATGTCCCGCACCAGCTCGGCGGTCGCCTTGCAGGCATCGGAGATCACCATGGGCAGGCGCGACTCGCCAATATGGCGGTCGAGCTGCACCACCGGCAGGCGGTCGTGAATGCGGGCATAGATGTCATCGCTGTGGCCGCTGGAGGCGACAATCAGCCCATCCACCTGACGGCTGATGAGGTTGTCCACCACCCGCTGCTCGAGAGCGGGATCATCCTCGGAGCAGGCGATCAGCAGCTGGATGCCCGCCTCTCGGCAGTGCGCCTCGAGGGCGCGGGCAATGCGGGCAAAACCGAAGTTGGTGAGATCGGGTATCACCAGTCCCCAGGTGTAACTGCGGGTCTCACGCAGGGAGCGGGCGTGAAAGCTCGGCAGGTAGTGACACTCCTCCGCCACCGCCTGAATACGCTTGCGGGTATCGTCGGCAATCCGGTACTCCGCACTCTTCCCGTTGAGCACCAGACTGGCGGTCGCCTTGGACACCCCCGCCAGTTCGGCGATCTGGGCAATCGTGATCCGTTTCTTCTTCTCCACCTGGCCTCCCGGCTGACTAGAACCGGGCTATTGTACTAGGCACGCCGACAGCGGCCAGTGATTGAGGCAAATTTTGCAGCCATCATCGCCGTTACCTGATGAAAGTTGCGGCTTTTCCCCGGGGAAGTAGCGCGCTGACAGGCTGTTTCGCCCCTCATCGATGAAACACTCCAGACTGGAGCGATCGCACAGGACGGTGATCCGCCCGCCAGCCCATGGACTGCTGCGGGTCTCCCACGCTCCGCTCTGCCAGTTCTGGCGCCGCAAGGTGATGCGCCCCGGCTGCCAGCACAGCTCGGCCACGGCACCAAACCAGAGGCTCCCCTCACCACACAGGTCCAGATCGAGCCAGGCCGAGTCGATGGCCAGCCCCGGAAACTCGCCAAGCGTCCCCTCGAAGCGGGTCAGCTCTCCCTTCAATGCCGCAAGCTCCGCCACCGGCCGCTGGCAGAGCCACTCATCCTGCCAGAACAGCTCCCTCGGACAGCTCATCTGGTGGAGCCAGCCGTGAGCGATCGTAGGCTGACTCATCTCGTTCTCCTCCGGCAGCCCCAGCCAACCGAACAGGAGGCGGCGACCCTGAGTGTCCAGGGTAGTTTGCGGCGCATAGAACTCGAAGCCCCGATCCAGCTCGTGGAAAGCCCCGTGCTCGAAGCGCTCGCCGTCGAAGTTGCCCGCCAGCCAGCCGCACTGGTAGAGGTTGCGATAATCCTCGCCTGCCGGGGCAATCCCCTGCGGGCAGCTGATCAGCACATGGCGTTCCCCCAACGGGAAGAGATCCGGGCACTCCCACATATAGCCAAACTCACCCAGCCCCCCTCGCCCGCTACCGGCGATGGGGCCCACCCGCTGCCAGCTTTGCAGGGTCTCGCCGCGATAGAGCAGCACTTCCCCCTTGTCATCCAGGGTGCGGGCTCCCAGCACCATCAGCCACTGCTGGCCGTCGTGCCACACCTTGGGGTCGCGCACGTGGCCGCTGTAGCCTGCGGGCAGATCCAGCACAGGCCCCAGCTTGGCAAAACCACCCTCACCGTCGGCCCGGGCCAGACACTGATAGGCGGTACGGCTGCCGTCCGGGTATTTGACATTGCCGGTGTAGATAAGGGTCAGACGCCCCTGCTCGTCGCTCACCGCAGAGCCCGAATAGCAGCCGTGGCTCTCATAGGCTTCGGTGGGTAAGAGCGCCACCGGCTCGTGCTGCCAGTGCAACAGATCGGTGGAGGTGACATGGCCCCAGCCCTTGTTGCGGTGCTCGCAGCCAAGCGGGTTCCACTGGTAGAAGAGGTGGTAGCGCCCGTTGTGCTCGATAAAGCCGTTGGGATCGTTAAGCAGCCCCACCGGGGCTGCCAGATGCCAGCGGGGCCGATGGGGATCGGCCGCCGCCTTGAGCTGTCCGGCCAGCAACGACCGGACAATCTGGTTGAGAAGATCGCTTTCCTTCATCACTCCACCTTGTACTTAAGCAGGTAGGAAGCGGCGAAGGCGGCGCCAAAGGCGATCACCAGCCCGATGATGTAGTGAATCAGGCTCATGGGCTGGACGATGGCCATGCCGGGAATACCGGTCAGCCCCACCGCCGTCATCCCCACCTTGGCCGCCACCACGTAGGCGCCGCCGCAGGCCCCGCCAAACAGACCGGCGAGGAAGGGTTTGATGTAGCGCAGGTTCACCCCGAAGATCGCCGCTTCCGTGATGCCCAGCAGGCAGGACATGGCAGCCGGCACGGTAATGGCCTTGATCTTCACGTCGCGAGTCTTGAAGTAGACCGCGAGGCAAGCCCCGCCCTGTGCCACGTTGGCCATGGCCCAGATGGGCAGCAGGAAATTGACGCCAATTTGCGGATTGGCCAACAACCCCGCCTCGATGGCGTGGAAGCTGTGGTGGATGCCGGTGATGACGATAAGCGAATAGGTGCCGCCAAACACCAGCCCCGCCAGCCAGCCCGCCTGCTCATAGAGGGCGCTCAGACCGAACGAGATGCCATCCCCCAATACCCGACCCGCCGGGCCGATAAAGAGCAGCGCCACGAAACCGGTGATGATGACGGTCAGGAACGGGGTGAGGATCAGATCCAGCGCATCCGGAATGCGCTTACGCAGCTGTTTCTCCAGATGGGACATAAACCAGACTGCCAAGAGCACCGGGAAGACGGTGCCCTGATAGCCGATCATCGCCACATCCAGTCCGAAAAAGTCCATGGTCTTGAAGCCACCGGCCACGCCCCAGGCGTTGGTTAGCGCCGGGTGGGTGAGGATGCCGCCAAGGGTCGCCCCGAGGTACGGATTGCCGCCAAACTCCCGCGCCGCCGTAAAGCCGATGAGGATCGGCAGTATGATAAAGGCCGCCGAACTGAACATATCGAGCATCACAAACAGGGCGCTGTCGGCATTGACCCAACCGTAGGTGCGCACCATGCCGAGCAGCCCCATCAGCAAGCCCGAGGCGACGATGGCCGGAATGATCGGCACGAAGATGTTGGAGAGGGTTCGCGCCAGCCGCTGGGCCACGTTGAGCTTGGCCGCCGCCATGTCGGTCAGCTCAGCCTTGCTGGCGGTGCCGGTACCGGTCAGCGCCACAAACTCCGCATAGACCTTGTTGACCAGACCGGTGCCGAAGATCACCTGAATTTGGCCCGCGTTGCTAAAGCACCCCTTGACCCCCTCCAGCTTGTCGATGGCGGCCTTGTTTACCTTGCTGTCATCGGCCAGCACCAACCGCAGCCGGGTGGCGCAGTGGGCAGCGCTGACGATATTCTCCTTGCCCCCGAGCAGGGGCACCAGATCCTTGGCTATCGCACTGATATTCATATTCTTCCTCTTATGACCCGCCACGCTGGCGGGCCCTTGTCACATGAGAGTAGGGGCTGTCGAGCCGGGCTTCTAGCCTCAGCTCAACAGCCGCTTGCGTCTGATCGCAAAAAGGCATCCAGCTCGGAGCGTGTCGGCAGCGCCGTCATCGCCCCCTTGGCGGTGGTGGCAAGCGCCCCGCAGCCGTGGGCCTGAGCTAGGATGGCGGGTAGCTCGGCCAGCGTCGGCAGCGACGAGCGCCCGGCCAGCGCAGCCAGCAGACCGGCGACGAAGGCGTCCCCCGCCCCCGTGGTGTCGATGGGCGTCACTTTCTGCCCTACCCACTCCAGCAACTCGCCATCAAGGCGAGCCACCACCCCGGCCGCTCCTCTGGTCACCAGCACCAGCGCCGGGCCAGAGAGAGTTGCAAGCCCGGCGACTAGTTCATCCTCGCCACTCAGCAGTTGCAGCTCCTCAATGGAGAGCTTGACCACATCCGCCTGTGCAATTGCCTGACGCACCAGCGGCAGCATCTCGGCGGGGTTGCCCCACACCTCGGGGCGCAGGTTGGGGTCGAAACAGACCCGCCCGCCTGCCGCCTTGATAGCCGCCATGGCCTGCAGGCAGCTGGTGCGCACCGGCTCGTTGGCGAGCGCGATGGAGCAAGTCAGCAACCACTGACCGGCATCGAAGCGGGGCAACTCATCCGGGGTGAGAAACTGGTCGGCACTGGGGCGCACCATAAAGGTGAAGCTGCGTTCCCCCTCATCATCCAGTGCCACCAACACGGTAGAGGTGCGATGGTCAGGATCGAGCCGCAGCGCACCGATATCCACCCCCTCCCTGCTCAGGGTGTCCGCCATAAAGCGGCCGAACGGGTCAGCACCAACCCGGCCGATAAAGGCCGCATCGCCGCCCAGCCGTGCCACGCCAACCGCCACATTGGCGGGCGCGCCACCCGGACACTTGAGGTAGTGCAACGCCCCTTCCGGGATCAAGTCCACCACCGCATCCCCCATTACCCACACACGATTCGTCACCTTGCTACTCCACTGCTGCATCGGATCCACGGTCAAACCCGAACTCTGTTCTGTTGGCTGGCATTATCGGCTAAACCGTTTTAGCCAACCAACAGATCTCGGCACCGGCTGCCATTTTTGTGATCGGGATAACGAACTAGAACCAGGTTTCCATCTGTACGCCAAAGTTCCACTCGCCACCGGCGGTGAAGTTGCTCTGACCCATGGCATCGTCGCTGGCGTAGTTGTCGAGCTCGGAGGACCAGTCCATCCAGCTAGCGAACACCCGCAGTTCGGGACGTTCGAAGAAACCGGTGGTCTGCGCCTTGAAGGTGGGGGCGAAGGTGAGCTTGGTGAAGTTGCCGTTCACCGCCTGGCGTCCCTTGTAACCCTTGGGATCGAGATCCATGTATTGCCAGGCTGCCTCGTAGACCAGCTCGACGTTCTGGCTCAGCACCTGGGCCACCCGGGTATTGAAGGTGAGCCAGCGGTACTCGTCTCCTTTCACGTAGCGATCCTGACTCTGCTCGGCCAGCAGGGCCGGGGCAAAACGCCAGCGCGAGTTGAGATCGGTAGCGCCAAACACGGCGACCCTCACCGCATCGGCATCCGGCAACAGCTCGCTGTCAGAGCCCAGCCCCTTGACCTCGGCCCCCAGCCCATGGCCGTACAGCACCGCCGCCTTGGCAAAACCGGGGTTGATGCCAAAGAAGCTCTCGCCGTGGTAGGCCAGCAGGGTGTGTGCCCCCTTGTCCGCCGCCTCGCTGCCCACCCCCTTGTCATTGATGCGGGCGTCATTGTCCTTGGCCGAGAGACCGTTCACCATCCACTGCCAGTTGCCGACGCGGTTGTTCATGGTAAGGATGTAGCTCTCGATATCGGAGAGACTGCTGGCGCTGATGTCGCCGTAATCGCGGCCATAGAGAGAGAAGTTGGCCTTCCAGCTGTCGGCCAGCTGCACGTCGTAGACACCGCCGCCGGTACCGGCCAGGAACACCACGTCGGAATCGAGCCAGTGGATGTCAAAGTTGTCGCGGTCAAAGCGCTTACCCGCCCACAGCACCGCATTCCTGAAGGGGCCGTCGAAGCTCGCCAGATTGCCGATCTCGGCAAACACCTGACGGGTATTGAGGCTCGAATCGCTGGCGGTCCAGTCGTTGCTGGTCTCCACCCCGTCTGCCAGCATCAGCTTGTAGCGGGCCCAGCTGCCATCCTCGAAGGTCTGGGTTTTCAGCAGGTTGGCCTCCATGTAGGTGTCATCCTCGTTGCCAAGGCGACCGACTGCCCCGCCCACCGAACCGGCCGGGGTGATGTAGGGGCCACCGCGCCCACCGTTGCCATTGCTGTTGACCAACAGGCCCGAACGAGCGTAACCGTGAAACTCGAAGCCCTGGGCACCAGCGGTCTTCTCATCCACCTTCTGGCTGCGGTTGTCGGCCACCTGAGCCTGCTCGCTGGCGGCGCTCGCCTTCACTTCCGCCTGACTGGCACGGCTCTCTGCTGCCTCGGCTCTCGCTTCAGCCGCCTGTACCCGCGCCTCCAGCGCCGCCAGACGGGCCTCGATACCGCCGTCCGCCGCCCATAGAGGGTTGCTCATCCCCAATCCCAGCGCTACCGCCAGCGCCAACTTGCTCTTGAACATCATCATCTTCCTCACCTGTCATCTGTGGCCCGAACGGGCGCTGTTGTTATCGACAGCCAGAGCATAGCTAAACCAATTTAGCCAACTCAATACAGCAACTAAACCGTTTCAGCAACAGTGTGAGCGGGATAACATTTGTACAGCAGGAATTGGCGGGAGTTGTGAGGAGGATCCCTCATCAGGATCCACTCAATAGGGCGGATCCTGGCTAAACGGCGGGCAAAAAAAGAGCCGGCACAAGGCCGGCTCTGTTTATTCGGGTCGCTGAAATCAGCTGGTCAGATCGTCGAAGAAGCGTTTCACCCCTTCGAAGAAGCCTTCCGATTTCGGCTTGTGAGTCTTGGCAGCGGCGCCGCTGAAGGATTCGTCCAGCTGGCGCAACAGCTCTTTCTGCTGCTCGGTGAGGTTGACCGGAGTCTCGATCACCACCTTGCACATCAGATCCCCTACCTGGCCGGAGCGCACGGACTTCACGCCCTTGCCGCGCATGCGGAACATCTTGCCGGTCTGGGTCTCCGGAGTGACCTTGAGCTTGACGCGGCCATCCAGGGTCGGCACTTCGATCTCGCCACCCAGGGCAGCTGCGGTGAAGCTGATGGGCACTTCGCAGTAGAGGTTGTTGCCGTCACGCACGAAAATTTCGTGCTCTTTGACGTGCACCTGTACGTAGAGATCCCCTGCCGGAGCCCCTGCCTCCCCCGCTTCCCCTTCACCGGAGAGACGGATGCGATCGCCGGTATCGACGCCCGCCGGAATTTTCACCGACAGGGTCTTGGTGCGCTGGTAGCGACCTTCACCGTGGCACTTGCGGCACGGATCTTTGATGATCTTGCCGCGACCGTGACAGTGCGGACACGCCTGCTGCACCGCGAAGAAGCCCTGACGCATCTGCACCTGGCCGGAGCCGTGGCAGGTCGGGCAGGTCTGGGCACTGCTGCCGGTGTGGGCACCGGAGCCGTTACAGACTTCACAGTGAACCAGGGTCGGCACCTTGATCTCCTTGGAGACCCCGCGCACCGCCTCTTCCAGCGTCAGCTCCATGGTGTAACGCAGGTCGGAGCCACGGGCCGGGCCACGACGGGCACCACCACGGCCACCGCCGAAGATGTCACCGAATACGTCACCAAACATGTCGGCGAAGTCGGCACCGCCGCCAAAGCCACCGTGGCCACCGCCACCCTGGCTCGGGTCGACACCGGCATGGCCGTACTGGTCGTAACGGGCACGCAGGTTGGCATCGGTCAGGACCTCGTAGGCTTCCTTGACCTCTTTGAACTTCTCTTCGGATGCGGCATCACCCTGATTACGATCCGGGTGATACTTCATGGCCAGGCGCTTGTACGCCTTCTTGATCTCGCGATCGTCGGCATCTTTCGCCACACCCAGTACTTCGTAGAAATCGCGCTTCGACATACTCATCCTGTGGTTACGCAGACGGGCGTTGGTTACCCAACGCCCGTGAATTCATTGACCAAGCCGATGGGCGAAGCGGACTTCGCCCATCTGGGTAGGGCTTACTTCTTGTCGTCTTTCACTTCTTCGAACTCGGCGTCGACTACGTCGTCGTCAGCCTTGGCAGAAGAGGAGGACTGACCGGCATCAGCACCGGCAGCACCCTGGGCCTGAGCCTGCTGCTGGGCAATTTCCATCAGCTTCTGGGACGCTTCCAGCAGAGCCTGCTGTTTGGCTTCGATAGCAGCCTTGTCGTCACCCTTGATGGCCACTTCCAGCTCGCTCAGAGCAGCTTCGATCTTGCTCTTGTCGTCAGCAGGCAGGGCTTCACCGGCTTCGGTGATCTGCTTGCGTACGGAGTGGACCAGACCATCAGCCTGGTTGCGAGCCTGTACCAGCTCTTCAAACTTCTTGTCCTCGGCCGCGTTGGCTTCGGCTTCGCGTACCATGCGCTCGATCTCGTCATCAGACAGACCAGAGGAGGCCTGGATGGTGATCTTCTGCTCTTTGTTGGTCTCTTTATCTTTCGCAGAGACGTGCAGGATACCGTTGGCATCGATGTCGAAGGTCACTTCGATCTGCGGCAGACCGCGCGGTGCCGGACGGATGCCTTCCAGGTTAAACTGGCCCAGAGACTTGTTGTCGCTGGCGCGCTTGCGCTCACCCTGCAGCACGTGAATGGTCACGGCAGACTGGTTGTCTTCGGCAGTGGAGAACACCTGGGACTTCTTGGTCGGGATAGTGGTGTTCTTCTCGATCAGCGCAGTCATCACGCTGCCCATGGTTTCGATACCCAGGGAGAGCGGGGTGACGTCCAACAGCAGTACGTCGGTCTTGTCACCGGACAGTACGGCGCCCTGGATGGCAGCACCCATGGCCACGGCTTCGTCCGGGTTGACGTCTTTACGCGGCTCTTTGCCAAAGAACTCGGCAACGGTCTTCTGAACCAGCGGCATACGGGTCTGACCACCAACCAGGATCACGTCGTCGATCTCGCCAACTGCCAGACCGGAGTCTTTCAGGGCGACACGAACCGGCTCCAGAGAGTCCTTCACCATGTCTTCTACCAGGGATTCCAGCTTGGCGCGGGTCACCTTGATGTTCATGTGCTTCGGACCGGTGGCATCTGCAGTGATGTACGGCAGGTTGACGTCGGTCTGCTGGGCAGAAGAGAGCTCGATCTTGGCTTTCTCGGCGGCATCTTTCAGACGCTGCAGAGCCAGCTGGTCGTTACGCAGGTCGATGCCCTGCTCACGCTTGAACTCGTCTACCAGATAGTTGATGACGCGGTTGTCGAAGTCTTCACCACCCAGGTGGGTGTTACCGTTGGTCGCCAGTACTTCGAAGGTGGTTTCGCCTTCGACTTCGTCGATCTCGATGATGGAGATATCGAAAGTACCGCCACCCAGGTCATATACGGCAACCTTGCGCTCGCCCTTGACCTTGTTCACGCCGTAAGCGAAAGCTGCTGCAGTCGGTTCGTTGATGATGCGTTTTACATCCAGACCGGCGATGCGACCGGCATCTTTGGTAGCCTGACGCTGGGCGTCGTTGAAGTAGGCCGGAACAGTGATAACGGCTTCGGTTACCGGCTCACCCAGATAGTCTTCGGCAGTCTTTTTCATCTTTTTCAGCACTTCGGCAGAGATCTGCGGCGGTGCCATTTTCTTGCCCTTCACTTCAACCCAGGCGTCGCCGTTGTCAGCTTTGGCGATGGCGTACGGCATGATTTTCAGGTCACGCTGCACTTCTTCATCTTCAAAACGACGACCGATCAGACGCTTGATGGCGAACAGGGTGTTTTTCGGGTTGGTGATGGCCTGACGCTTGGCCGGCTGACCAACCAGGATCTCGCCATCATCGGCATAGGCAATGATGGACGGAGTAGTACGATCGCCTTCTGCGTTCTCGATCACGCGAGCAGTGTCGCCATCCAGAATAGCGACGCAGGAGTTGGTAGTACCCAGGTCAATACCGATGATTTTACCCATTTGACGAATCTCCAAATACTTTGAATAAACTGGCGAGGAACTCGCCTTAATGCGTTAACGGCTAGGTGGGGGCTGCCAATCTGGCTTTCAAGCTCCCGGCATCAAATTTTTTGTGCCGCCGCGGCCTTGCTACCTATATGGGGTCGCCAGACGCAGCTTCAAGCCCCAACCCTAAAAAACCACACCCTTTGTCATGGTTGCACGGTCACGTTGAGCCGTTAAACCGGGCAAGATGAGCAGGGGCTGCACTGCGAAACAAAAAGCCCGCCACGGGGCGGGCTCGGGCACCCACAGCCAATCAGTCGACCGCTTTGGCGATCATCACCATGGCCGGACGGATCACCCGACCGTTGAGGTCATAGCCCTTCTGCATAACTGCAATGACGGTGTTCGGGGCCACATCGGCACTCGGTACCATGCTCATCGCCTGATGGGCGTTGGGGTCAAACGGCTGGTTGATCGGGTCGAGCGCCACCAGACCAAACTTGGCCACGCCGCTCTGCATGGATTTCAGGGTCAGCTCGACACCTTCAATCATCGGCTTAAGGGCTTCGTTCTCCTTGTCGGCCAGTTCGATGGCTCGCTCAAGGTTGTCCAGCACCGGCAGCAGTTCATTGGCGAACTTCTCCAGAGCGAATTTGTGCGCCTTCTCCACATCCAGCTCGGTACGACGGCGCAGGTTTTCCATCTCGGCGGCAGTACGCAGGGCGCGTTCACGCTCTTCCGCCGCTTTTTGGATGGCGGTTTCCAGCTGCGCTTCCAGTTCGGCAATGCGGGCCTGTTCGGCTGTCACTTCACTGTCTACATCGGTCGGCTCGACTGGCTGGGCTTCGACTTGCTCCATCGCTTCAACCTTTTGCTCTTCGTGGTTCATGACATCTCCAATTCCGGGGTTACTTATGAGGGCCCTGACGTCTGGTTGAGCGACCGGACGACAACAGACCGACTATGTTGGCGCTATTATGGGGATGCATCCCCGGCTTTCAAGGGGTAAAGGGCAATCTGGGTTGCTGAATAGCCGCAACCGTCGGTTTATCCGGGTTGCCGCTCACCGTTTAACCATTAGCCTCAAGGGGATAGCCCCCCCCGTCACACGGGAGAGCGTCACAAGCGGAGCAAAGCACTGTATACTGGCCCGCAATACCCATCCCAGATCTGACTGACTATGGATTCTCCGTTCAAAACCATCGCCCTGATTGGCAAACCCCACCATGAGGGGGCCAACCAGACGCTGACCGGCCTGCATCAATACCTGACCGCCCGCGGCTTTCGGGTACTGGTGGAGAGCCGGGTCGCCCAGACCCTGAGCATCCTCGATGAAAACGTGATGGATCTGGTGCAACTGGGCCAGCAGGCCGATCTCGCCATCGTGGTGGGCGGCGACGGCAACATGCTGGGGGCGGCGCGGGTACTATCGCGCTTCGATGTGGCGGTGATCGGGGTAAACCGGGGCAACCTCGGCTTTCTGACCGATCTCTCGCCGCAGGATTACCTGCTGCCGCTGGAGCAGGTGCTCTCCGGCCACTACAAGAGCGAACACCGCTTCCTGCTGGAGGCCTCGGTCTATCGCCACGGCGAGCGCAAGTCGAGCAATCTGGCGGTCAACGAGGCGGTGCTGCACCCGGGCAAGATCGCCCACATGATCGAGTTCGAGGTCTATATCGATGGCAGCTTTATGTATAGCCAGCGTTCGGACGGCATCATAGTGGCCACCCCGACCGGCTCGACCGCCTACTCCCTGTCGGCAGGTGGCGCCATCCTCACTCCCAAGCTCAACGCCATCACGCTGGTGCCCATGTTCCCGCATACCCTGAGCAGTCGCCCCATCGTACTCGATGCCGACAGCGAAGTACGGCTGCTGGTCTCGCCGGACAATCAGGACGATGCCATGCAGGTGAGCTGTGATGGCCAGGTGACGCTGGCGGTCCACCCGGGGGACGAGATCCTGATCAAGAAGAGCCACCACCAGCTTCATCTGGTGCATCCCCTCGACTACAGCTACTTCCACGTGCTGCGCAACAAGCTCGGCTGGGGCAGCAAGCTGTTTTAATCGGCGCTGACCGACAACGGCATTGCCAGAGAGGGCGCCTGAATTGGCGCCTTTCTCATTTCTGTCGTAGCAACGTCCCCCGCACTTCATATCCGTACTGCGTACCAATAGTCAGTCCCGCATTCTCATAGCCATAGCGCACTGGCGCGGCTTTCCTTTGTTAAAAATGACGGTGCCCTCTTTACTGTATATAAGACCAGTATATACTGGATGCATACACAGTAATGTTGACCTATACAGGATGAGACCATGCTGACCCAGCTGACCGTCAACAACTTCGCTATCGTCAAGTTTCTCGAACTCGATCTGCAACCGGGCATGACCTGCATCACAGGTGAGACCGGCGCCGGTAAATCCATCGCCATCGACGCTCTCGGTCTCTGCCTCGGAGAGCGGGCCGAAGCCGGCATGGTGCGACCCGATAGCGACAAAAGCGAGGTCAGCGCCCGCTTCCTGCTGGACAACAACCCGGCCGCCCGCGCCTGGCTCGCCACCAACGAACTGGAAAACGAAGGTGAGTGTATCGTCCGGCGAGTCATCTCCGCCGAGGGCCGCTCACGCAGCTATATCAACGGCGTGCCCGTCCCCCTCACCCAGATCAAGAATCTGGGTCAGCTGCTGGTCAACGTACACGGTCAGCATGCCCACCAGATGCTGCTCAAACCCGACTACCAGCTCGCCCTGCTCGACGGCTACGCCGGCCACCATCTGCTGCTCGATGAGGTGCGCCAGCACTATCAGCAGTGGCGTCAACTGCAAAACGAGCTCAACCGGCTCAAGGCCGAGCAGCAGCAGCGGGAGGCCCGTCGCCAGCTGATCGAGTATCAGGTGCATGAGCTGGACGAATTCGCCCTGCAGCCGGGGGAGTTTGAAGAGATAGAGGAGGAGCACCAGCGTCTCGCCAACGGCACCGAGCTGATGCAGGAGTGCGGCGCTTGCCTCGATCTGCTCTATGACAACGAAGAGACCACTATCGCAGGGCTGCTGCAATCGGCCGTCGATCGGGCCGAGGGGCTGGTCAGCATGGACAGCCGCCTCAACCCGGTACTGGAGATGCTGAATGAAGCGCTGATCGGGGTGCAGGAGAGCCACAGCGAACTTCGCAGCTACCTCGATCGGCTGGAGCTGGATCCCGAGCGTTTTAACGAGCTGGAGGCCCGCCTCTCCAAAGCCATCAATCTGGCACGCAAGCACCACGTCAAACCGGCCGATCTGGCTCAGTACCATCAGGAGCTGGCCTCGGATCTCGCCCGCCTCAACTCTGACGAAGAGCGGCTAGAGGGGATGGAAGATGAGCTGGCCGAGGCCCGTCAGGCTTTTGTCCAGGCCGCCGAAGCCCTGAGCCAGAGCCGTCAGCGTTACGCCCAGGAGCTGGGCGCCAAGGTAACCAGCAGCATGCACGAACTGGCAATGCCCGATGGCCGCTTTGCCATCGAGGTGCGCCCCGATGCCCAGAGCAGTCTGTCACCACTGGGTATAGATCGGGTGGAGTTCATGGTCACCACCAACCCGGGCCAACCGATCCAGCCGCTTGGCAAGGTGGCCTCCGGCGGTGAGCTGTCGCGCATCAGCCTCGCCATCGTGGTGATCAGCGCCCGCAAGGTCTCCACCCCGACCCTGATTTTCGACGAAGTGGATGTGGGGATCAGCGGCCCGACTGCCGCCGTGGTGGGTCGCCTGCTGCGCCAGCTCGGCGAGTCCACTCAGGTGATGGTGGTCACTCACTTGCCTCAGGTGGCAGGCAACGGCCACCAGCATATGGTGGTGAGCAAGCATACCGATGGCAAAACCACCGAAACCCGGATGGATGCACTCGACCAGAATGCCCGTCTCAATGAGCTGGCACGCCTGCTCGGTGGCGACCAGATCACCGACAACACCCTGGCCAATGCCCGCGAGCTGCTGCGTCGCTGAATCAGGCAATAAAGCCCATTTGCAGCGATGGCGACTGATAGCGCTGACAGAACATGCTGACTTCGCAGGTACGGACGAGTGCCATGGCCTGCACAGTCAGCAATAGCCAATAGCCAACTGTGATAACTGAACTCGCGTCAGGATTACCGACCCAGATCAATAAAATGGCGAGTTAGGCGAAGCTGGCAGCAACATGGGCGTGGATCCGGTTGCCTTCATGTGGCGGATTTCGCATAGTGTTGCCCCCCTTTATGGGTATCCAATTGTGAGGCTTTGTCTATGATCCACGTTTTTGGTCACAAGAATCCTGATAGCGACAGTATCTGCAGTGCGCTGGTTATCACCGACTGGCTCAATGGCCAGGGCCGTCAGGCCACCCCATGGCGTCTGGGTGACCTGCGCACCGAAACCCGTTTTATTCTGGAGCAGGCTGGCGTCAGCGAACCCGAGTTGCTGACCAAAGATTTGACCGGTGAAGATGTCTGGCTGGTGGATTTCAGTGATCTGGAACAGGGCCCTGCCACACTGGCACAAGCCAATGTATTGGGTCTGGTGGATCACCACCGTCTCGGTACCTTGGTCACCCAGTCTCCGCTGGATGCCTGGATCCGGGCCGTCGGCTGCACCTGCACCATCGCCTTCGATCTGCTGAGCCAGCAAGGTACCGTGACCCGCAGCCAGGCTCGCCTGATGCTGGGCGCCATCATGAGCGACACCCTCTGTCTCACCTCGCCGACCACCACCGAGCAGGACAAGATCGCTTGTGAGCGTCTGGCACCGCTGGCCGAAGTATCGCTGGCCGAATTCGGCCAACAGCTGCTGATGGCGAAAACCGACCTGAGCGGCCTGACTCCGGCTCAACTGCTGCAGCAGGATGAGAAGGCATTCCAAGCCGAAGGTCTGAACTTCATCATGAGCCAGATCGAAGTGGGCAGCGAACAGCAGCTGGCCGAGCACCTGCCAGCCCTGCAGCAGGAGATGGCCCAGCGCGTGGCGAGCGAAGGGCTCGACTTCTTCGTGCTGATGGTGACTGACCTGACGGCCGCAGCCAGCCGCATCTACTTTACCGAGCACGCCAAAGTACCGGCAGAGTCCAGCTACCACCCGGGCTTTGTCAGCCGCAAGAAGCAGGGTCTGCCCTGGGTGATGGATCTGCTGGCCAAGGCCTGATCTTCCCTCGCCATCACCTATTCCAAAGCCCTGCCTCTGCGCAGGGCTTTTTCATCGCCACCGCCAGCCGCACTCCCCCCCTCTTGCTGATCATCTTGCTCACCACTGCGGTCTCTCGTTTACTCCTTTCACGGCTTATTGATAGTTAACGCCATAACTTTGCTTACATATTTGCGGCTGTTATTTATCAGGGCTTTGCTGCAGGATAATCGCCGCGCACAACCTTTTCCGTTTCCATTCAGGTGATCGATGAACATAACCCCCAAGCAGAGAACCCTGGCCATCACCATGCTGATCGCCGTGGTGCTCCTCGGCTGGCTGCTCTGGCCCAGTCAACCACCCAAGGCGATGCTGACCGCTCAGGTGACCCGCGAGGATATTGCCCAGACCGTGCTGGCCAGTGGTGTGCTGCAGGCCGTAGAACAGGTGGATGTGGGGGCCCAGGTCTCCGGTCAGGTTACCAAGCTGGCCGTCGAGGCTGGAGATCAGGTCAAGCAGGGAGACCTGCTGGCCGAGATCGATCCCCTGATTGCCCAGAACAACCTCAAGACGGCCGAGGCGGAGCTTGCCAGCAACCGCGCCCAGCTCAAGATCAAGCAGGCGCAACTCAAACAGAACGAGCTCGCCTGGCGGCGCCAGCAGCAGATGTTCAAGCAGGAGGCGAGCTCACGGGCCGATCTGGAGAGTGCCGAGGCACTGCTGGCGGTCACCCGCGCCGAACTACAAAACAGCCAGGCCAATATCGACAATGCCCTGATCAAGGTTGATCGGGCCAAGACCGAGCTGGGCTACACCAAGATCCTGGCGCCGATGGATGGCACCGTCATCAGCATTGTGACCCGTCAGGGCCAGACCCTGGCGGCCAGCCAGACGGTGCCGACCGTGCTCAAGCTAGCCAACCTCGAGACTATGACGGTCAAGGCGCAGATCTCCGAAGCTGATGTCACCAAGGTCAAAGCCGGCATGCCGGTCTACTTCACCCTCATTGGCGATCCGGATACCCGCTATCAGGGTACGCTTCGCGCCGTGGAGTTAGCGCCTACCAACATCAACGATCAGGCCACCACAGGCACCACCACCAACAATGCGGCTGTCTACTACTACGCCCTGTTCGATGTGCCCAATCCCGACCATACCCTGCGGGTGGCAATGACCACCCAGGTGACCATAGTGCTCGGCGAGCGCAAGCAGGTGCTCACTGTGCCGCAAACCGCCCTCGGCAAGTCGCTGGGTGACAACGAGTATGAAGTCACCGTGATCAAGGAAGATGAGACGACCGAAACCCGCCATATCAAGACCGGTATGAAGGATGAGATCCGCATTGAGGTGATCAGCGGGCTGAGCGAGAAGGAGGAGGTGCAGCTCAATCACGGTGCCCCCGCCGACAATGATGAGATGGCGGTGATGCTATGAGTGAGCCCCTGAACCAGCTGCCGTTGATCCAGCTGAAAGGGGTCGAGCGACGCTACCAGAGCGGCGACAGCGAAGTCACCGTGCTCCACCCTCTTGACCTCACCATCACGGCAGGAGAGATGATCGCCATTGTCGGCGCGTCCGGCTCCGGCAAGTCGACCCTGATGAACCTGCTGGGTTGTCTGGATAGCCCGAGCGGCGGCCAGTATCTGTTTCGCGGTCAGGACACCGCCACCATGGATGCGTTGGCGCTGGCCCGCCTGCGTTGCCACCACTTCGGCTTTATCTTTCAGCGTTACCACCTGCTGCCTCATCTCGATGCCGCCGCCAACGTGGAGATCCCCGCCGTCTATGCCGGCACCAGTCGCCCGGATCGCCAGGCGCGCGCGCGTCAGCTGCTGGGCAGACTGGGGCTGGCCGATCGCAGTCACCATACCCCGGGCCAGCTCTCCGGCGGTCAGCAGCAGCGGGTCAGTATCGCCCGGGCGCTGGCCAATGGCGGCGAAGTGATCCTCGCCGATGAACCGACCGGCGCACTGGATAGCCAGAGCGGCAAGGAGGTGATGGCGATCCTCAAAGAGCTGCACGCTCAGGGCCACACCATCATTCTGGTCACCCACGATATGAACGTGGCCAGCCATGCCGACCGGATCATCACTCTCAAGGATGGTCGGATTGAACAAGATAGCGGCCCCTACCAAACGGCCGTGTTGGCTCCAACCACCGCCACAACCACAGCCCCTCAAAAAATAGTGCCCACTAAAGGTGCCATGGGCCACGACTGGGATCGTTATCGGGAAGCGGGACGGATGGCGATCCATGCCATGCTCGCCCACCGGATGCGCACCTTCCTCACCATGCTCGGCATCATCATCGGTATCGCCGCCGTGGTGAGCGTGGTCGCTCTTGGTCAGGGGGCGCGCGCCAAGGTGATCGACCAGATCAATGCGATGGGCACCAACACCATCGAAATCTTCCCGGGCAAGGGATGGGGCGATGAGAAGATGGCCAGCATCCAGACCCTCAACAAGGGGGATCTCGATGCACTGCTGGGGCAACCCTATCTTGCGGGCGCCAGCCCCGAGATCGGCAGCTCAGGCCAGTTGCGCTATCGCAACAAGACCAACAGCGGCAACGTGACCGGGGTTGGTAACGACTATTTCAAGGTGAAGGGGATGACGCTGGTCAGTGGCCGCTTACTGGAGTGGCAAGATATCCAGCAGCGTGCCGCCGTTGCCGTGGTGGACAAGAAGAGCATCACCAGCCTGCTTGGCAAGGAGGATCCAGTCGGCAAGGTGGTACTGGTCGGCACCTTGCCGGTACGGATTGTCGGTGTGGTTTCGCAGGAGACCGGCTTCGGCCCCACCAGCCAGTCGGTCAATATCTGGCTGCCCTACAGCGCGGTGATGAGTCGCCTCATCTCGCAGCACCACTTCAGCCAGATCACCATCCGGGTCAAAGACGGGGTACAACCGGCACTGGCCGAGCAGGCGGTGATCGAGCTGATCACCAAGCGCCACGGGGTGAAGGATTTCTTCACCTTCAGCAGCGACAGCATCATCAAATCGGTGGAGAAAACCACCGCCACCATGACCCTGATGGTCTCGGCCATCGCGGTGATCTCGCTGATCGTCGGCGGGGTGGGCGTGATGAACATCATGCTGGTGTCGGTGGTGGAGCGCACCCGCGAGATCGGCATTCGCATGGCCGTGGGCGCCCGCCAGTCGGATATCCTGCAGCAATTTCTGATTGAAGCTGTAATGGTCAGCTTGCTGGGGGGGATATTCGGCGTCGGCCTCTCGCTGGGCATTGGCGCGCTCTTTTCACTGCTGGTGGACTCCATCAAGATGCAGTTCTCGCTCTTCTCCATCCTGATGGCCTTTGGCTGCTCGTCACTCATCGGGATCCTGTTTGGTTACCTGCCGGCACGCAATGCGGCGCGGCTCGACCCTGTTGTCGCACTGGCGAGGGAATAACAATGCACAAACTCTCCTGGCTGGCTCTCTCTATGGCCCTCAGCGGCTGCAGTCAGCACAGCACCTATCAAAGACCCGAGCTGGCAATCGCCCCCACATGGCAACAGGCAGAGGGCACCCGACTGGCTGCGCAGGCTGGCCCCTGGTGGCGGGAATTTCATGATCCCCAGCTCGACAAATTGGTCGAGGCGGTTCTGGCCGTTAACCCGGACATGCGTGTGGCGGCCCTCAAGCTCAAAAGCGCACGACTGGGCGCCGAGCAGGCAGATACCAACCTCACCCCCTCGGTCAATGGCACTATCGCAGCCAGTGGCAACAAGGATCTGAAAACCGGCAAAGGCACCAACAGTCTGGGCCCCTCGCTGAGCCTCAGTTACGAAGTGGATTTGTGGGGCAAGCTCGCCTCGGTGCGAGATCAGGCAAGCTGGGAAGCAGCGGCAAGCGAGCAGGATCTCGCCAGCACCCGACTGCTGCTGATCGGCAATACCCTGGAGCAGTATTGGCAGCTCGGCTATCTCGGCTCTGCCATCACACTCGGAGAACAGCAGCTGGCCAACCTGACCCGTACCGAGCAGCTGACCCAGACCAAATACCAGGCAGGCGCCATCACCCGACTCGATCTGGCGCAGGCACGCCAACAGTTGGCCGGAAAACAGGCTGAGCTGGCCTCCCTCAAGGCTCAGCAGGAGCAGGCCCGCAATGCCCTGCGTCTGCTACTGGGCCGCAGCAGCGGACCGCTGGAGTATGGACCCGCGTCCCTTGCAAAGCAGACCATTCCTGAACTTGCGGTGGGTATTCCGGCCGATGTACTGGCTCGCCGCCCCGATGTCAAAGCGGCCGAATTGCGGCTGCGCAAGACGCTGGCAAAAGGTGACGAGATCCGCACCAGCTTCTACCCCAGCCTGACCCTGACCGGCAGTGCCAGCACCGCATCCGATAGATTGGCGCAGGTGCTGCAAAATCCGGTCGGCACGCTGGGAGCCAGCCTTGCCCTCCCCTTCCTTGAATACAACCGCACCCAGCTCGCCATCGAAAGCTCAGAGCTGGATTACCAGATCGCTGAAACCGAGTTTCGCAAACAGCTCTACACCGCACTGGTTGAGGTGGAAGACAATCTGGCCGCCCGCCACTATGGCCAGCAGCGACTCGATTATCTGCAAGAGCAGCTGAGTTATGCCCGGGAGGCAGAACGACTGGCCAAGGCTCGCTTCCAGGCGGGTGCAACCGGCGTACAAGCCTGGCTCGATGAGCAGAACCGACTGTGGGATGCCCAGCAGAGCCTGCTGGCCCAGCAAAAAGAGCAGCTCACCACCACTGCCAAAATCTATCGCGCCCTGGGCGGCAGCGATAGCGTGACGCCCCGATAGCGCTTCACCTGGCCATTCCCCACTCAGCCTACTGAGTGGGGAATATCATCGCCATAGACCATACATGTATGGAGATGGTATTCACCTGACAGTTGCCCACAAAAGGGAGTGGTCATACGGCTTCAAACCGGATAACAAAACGGTACCCCTACCGTGTTATCTGGAGTCACCGTATGACCACCAACGAGAAAGTAGCACGTCGCAAACTCAGCCTGCTAGAGCTTGCCAAAGAGCTCAATAACCTCAGCAAAGCCTGCAAGCTCATCGGCTACAGCCGTCAGCAGTTCTACGAAATTCGCCGTAATTACCAGACCTATGGCGCCGAGGGATTGCTCGACAAATTGCCCGGCTGTAAAGGGGCTCATCCCAATCGGGTCGCTCCCGAGATTGAACAGGCCATACTCGATTACTCCCTCACCAGACCAGCTCATGGCCCTCTGAGGGTCGCCCAAGAACTGGCTCTGCAAGGCATCAATGTCAGTGCCGGCGGCGTGCGTGGTGTGTGGCAACGTCACGACTTGCTCTCCAAACACGACCGCTTGTTGCGCCTCGAAAAAACCCACCGTGAGCAGACCATTGAGCTCAATGACGAGCAAATTCGCCTGTTAGAGCGATTCAGTCCCGAGTTCCGAGAACGCCAGATTGAGGTCCACTACACCGGGGAACTGGTGGCGGTCGACACCTTCTTCGTCGGCGCGCTCAAGGGGGTCGGTAAGGTGTATCTGCAAACCGTGCTGGACTGCTATAGCCGCCACGCCTGGGGGCGGCTCTACACCAGCAAACTGCCCATCACCTCGGTCCATGTGCTTAACGAAACGGTGCTGCCGTTTTTCGAGGCCCACGAGGCACGGGTCTATACCATCCTGTCGGATAACGGGCGCGAGTTCTGTGGGCGCCCTGACCACCATCCCTACGAGCTGTTCCTGCAACTGGAGGGGATTGAGCACCGAACCA